>JAURJV010000050.1 GCA_030832065.1 Rhodoluna sp.
GCAAATGTTGTTGTCTCACTAAACTCTGCATCCATCGTGTTTTCACGAATCTTGTCGAAAACAACCACTGTGTCATAAAGCGAGTAACCCAAGATGGTTAGGAACCCGATAACGGCTGCCGGGGTGACCTCAAAGCCAAAGGCACCATAAATACCAGCAGTTAGCACAAGGTCATGAGCTAAGGACAGGATTGCCGCGATACTCATCTTGAGTGTTCTGAAATACAGTGCCATCAAGATAGCAGCCAGCAAAATAAAGACTCCGAGTCCAAAGACAGCCTTACCGGTAATGTCCGCTCCCCAGTTAGGTCCAATGAATGAACTGGTTACTTCTGAGTCGTTGACCTTGTATGCCTTGGCTAGGGCCAAGCGAACCTTCTCAGACTCCTCGTCTTGAAGTTGGGGAGTTTGAACTCGAATTGTGTCGCTTCCAATTTCGGTGACATTAACCTGAATCTCTGGAATAACGCTGTGAACAGCTGATTCGGCAGTTATTGTGCTGGTCACTTCACTGTTCATGATCTTGTATTCAGAGCCTCCTCTGAACTCAATTCCAAAGTTAAATCCACCAGTTCTAAATGGAAGCAACACAGCTAGGGCCAGCATGACGGCTGCGACGATGTAGAAAATCTTTCTACGTCCAACAAAGTCAATCGATCTCTCACCACTGTAGAGCTGATTACCTAAATCGCTGAAACGACCCATTAGTTGGCCTCTCCCTCTTGGTTAGAAACTTCTGTTCCACTAGCCTTCCGTTCGGCAATGGTTTGCCTGCGTTGTGCCTCTTTTGAAGACTTAGCGGCTTTAGCAGCTGAAACCTCTGAACTCACCTTGAACTGCCCCCTGCCTGCGTAACCGAAGTTAGAAGCGTCCTTGATCTCCAGTCCGGTGAACTTTCCACCAGAAGAGAAATACTTTGTCTTGGCAAGCAGTTGGAACATCGGATGAGTGAATAGCCAAACAATTGCAAGGTCAATCAGAGTTGTTAGACCCAGGGTAAACGCAAATCCCTTTACGTTACCCACTGTGAGCAGGAATAACGTTCCAGCGGCGAGCAAGCTGACACCGTCAGAAACGATGATTGTTCGTCTTGCGCGGTTCCAACCTGATTCAACTGCTACCTGTAGCGTCTTACCCTCACGAAGTTCATCTTTGACACGCTCGAAGTAGACAATGAAGGAGTCAGCGGTGATACCGATAGACACGATTAAACCGGCAATACCTGAAAGTGAAAGCCTGTAATCCATTCGCCAGGTTAGAAGCGCGATAGCTAAGTAGGTCAAAATAGCGGCCATGCTGAGCGATCCGATGGTCAGAAGAGCCAGCGCTCGGTATTGAATAACTGAGTAACCGACAACCAGGATTAAACCGATCAAACCAGCTAGTAGACCAGCCTGCAACTGTTCCGAACCCAAGGTTGCCGAAATGTTTTCCTGAGACTGGACAGCAAAAGAGATAGGTAGTGAACCATACTTCAATTGATTAGCAAGAAGGGTTGAAGAAGTTTGGTCGTATGAACCTGTGATTTGAGCAGAACCGCCGGTAATTACAGCCTGTGTCGTAGGGGCTGTGATGACATAACCGTCAATAGTAACTGCAAAGCGGTTACGCGGGTCAGTCAGTGGGTAAAGTCTAGAAGTTGTCTTACCAAACTTGTCGCCACCTTCAGAGGTGAACTCTAGGTTCACAGCCCAATCGTTTGTGGTAGCACCATTTTGGCCAGTTATCATTCCAGCAGTTGCATCAGCAAGGTCAGTGCCATCCATCTCCACCGGGCCAAGGATGTATTTCTCATAGCCTTCACGGTTACAAGTCACTAACGGCTTGTCCTTAGGATCTACTTGCCCTGGCTTGCGGAAAGTCTTAGAACAATCCAAGTTCTCGTACTTCTTCTGCAATTCCTTGGAAACATAGTTCAGGTCGCTTGGATCAGTTGGAGAGGCCCCGGAAGTTTTTATTGGTGTTGATCCGCTTGCTCCCACCTGAGTTTTGGTGCCGGTCGATGCCACAAGAACAGATCGGAACTCCAATTTCGCAGAGCTCTTAATCAAAGAAAGAGTGTTGCTATCAGGCGAGCCGGGAATCGAAACAACGATGTTGTTTCCTGAGGTGTTGATTTGCGATTCGCTAACACCAGTAGAGTCAACACGCTGTCTGATAACGTCAACAGCCTGTGTAAGCTGCTCGGTAGATACTGACTTACCTTCTTCAACAATAGGTGTAAGGATAATCTGTGTTCCACCAGAAAGATCAAGAGCAAGGTTTGGTACAAAGGTGGCCTTCTGAACACCAGAGAGCATACCTAACCCGATAATTACAGGGAAAAGAAGTGTGAGCAGCACTAACCAAACGAGATGTCTGAGTGCGCTTGAAGTTATACCGTTTTTAGCTGCCATTTGGAACCTACCTCTTACTTAGCAGACTTTTTGGTCGTTGGCTTTGCTGCCGGACTCTTAGGTTTTGCAGCTGGAGTGGCTTCACTCGCGGTTGGCTTAGTTGGTGACTTTGGTTTGCTTTCTAAACCTTTGGTTGCTGGTGAGTCAAGACTTGGGGTCACCACGGAATTGACAGCACCCTTAAGGAACTCAATCTTTACACCAGGTGTAGTTTCTACGACGACCGAGTCCTCGCGGATCTCAACGAGTTTTCCTCGGACTCCCCCGGCCATGATGACGGTTGCTCCAACCTTCATGTTTGACTTCATCGTGGCGATAGCGTTCTTGCGCTTCCTACCGTTGAAGTATATGAGGAAGAGAAAGGCTCCAGCGATGAGCAAGAGCGTTAGGTCTGGACCGGAAAAAGGCATTTAGTACCAATCTGTTAGGTAAATCAGGCAACTAACCGATTATAGCCGAGACTAATCGAATAATCCTTGGTCCGAAGCTGGCGGAGTAAGGCCTAAATGCTGGTATCCGAGTGCGGTTGCCTGCCTGCCGCGACTGGTTCTCGCGATTAGGCCTACCCTTAGTAAAAACGGCTCTACTACGGTTTCTATGGTGTCTTGTTCTTCACCGATAGCTACAGCGAGAGTGCTAAGACCGACCGGCTTTCCGGCGAAGCGAACGATAAGGGTCTCCAAAACAGCTCTGTCTAGACGGTCTAGACCAAGATGGTCAACTTCGTAGAGATCAAGTGCTGCAGCGACCTCTCGCTCAGTAATCTTGCCAGCTGCATGCACCAAGGCATAGTCTCGAACCCGCCTGAGCAGTCGATTAGCGATGCGAGGAGTTCCTCTTGATCTAGACGCGATTAGGTCCAGGGATTGGTCCGCAACAGCAATACTCATAAGTTTGGAAGCTCTGGTGACCACTTCAGTTAGTTCAGCCTCGCTGTAGAAGTCAAGATTCGCAGTGAAACCAAACCTGTCACGTAATGGATTAGGAAGTAGCCCGCTTCTTGTAGTTGCACCGACTAGAGTAAAAGGCTCAAGATCAAGCGAAATACTATTCGCTCCAGCGCCCTTACCAACCATCACATCAACTCGGAAGTCTTCCATTGCTAGATAAAGCAGTTCCTCGGCGGCCCGAGACATTCGATGAATCTCGTCTATGAAGAGCACTTCACCGGGTGTGAGAGAAGACAGGATTGCCGCTAAGTCTCCGGCGTGCTGAATTGCAGGTCCGCTGGTCATTCGAAGCGGTTTATCTGATTCATGAGCCACGATCATAGCCAAGGTGGTCTTACCAAGTCCTGGTGGACCAGCCAGCAGAATGTGATCAGGAGTTCTCTGCTGCAATTTCGCTGCATTTAGAAGAAGTTGAATTTGCTCGCGCACCCTAGATTGCCCGACAAATTCAGCAAGTGACTGTGGACGAATAGCGCTTTCGAATGCCAAGTCCGAGGAATCAGATTTGGGGTCTAATAACTCGTCACTCACTCTGGCCAACTTTTCTCGCACTAGAGAGTTCAGATAACGCCGCTTTGAGAAGTTCAGCTTCACCTAAATCTGCACCCACTAGTGATACTTTTTGCAGTGCGGCTCGCGCGAGTTTGTCCTGGTAGCCGAGGTTGATCAAAGCAGCGAGAACATTTGACTTCTCTTCTGAAATAGAGCCATCATCAAGAACAAGCTTCCCGCTGAGATTCAATACGATTAGCTTCGCGGTCTTAGGCCCAATACCAGACACAGAGCGGAACATCGCATCGTCAGCTGTTGCGACAGCCTTCTGCAATCCATCTACCCCTAGTTGGGCAATAATAGTTAGCGCCGATTTAGGTCCAACACCGGTAACAGTTCCTAATAATTGAAACATTTCCAGCTCAGCCTCACTTGTGAAACCAAATAGAGTCACCGAATCTTCACGGAAAATTTGGACGGTGTGTAGCGCTATTTCCTCATCAATTTTTAGGGACATTGAAAGCTGAGGAATAACCGAAACGGCGTAACCCAAGCCATTGTTTTCGATAACAATTGAGCCTGAGTTCTTTCGAATTACTCGTCCACTTATAAAGGCAATCACGAAACTAGACTAACCCTTAGCCCCGTCTTTGCTTCGCTGCTTCTTCTGCGGTTCGCCATTTTCGTTGAGCTGGAGTCTCAACAGCATCAGACAAACTTTGGGACCCTCGCCAAGCACCGGTTATGGCGATCGCTAGCGCATCTGCAGCGTCAGCTGGTTTAGGCGGGGATTTAAGTTTGAGTAACTTGACAACCATGTTGTTGACCTGATCCTTACTTGCCCGACCAGACCCAGTTACTGCAGCCTTTACCTCGGTTGGTGTGTAGAAGGTAACAGGTATCTTTCGCTTCATGCAGAGATACACGATTACACCCGAAATTTGGGCCACGCTCATGACCGATTTGAGGTTCTGTTGACTGAACACTCGTTCAATAGCTACCTGGTTTGGCTTGGAGACCTTCAGTAGTTGGTCTACCTCACTAGCAATCTGTTCAATTCTCTTGTTTTGGTCCATTGTGCTGGGACTCTGAAAAACTCCAACTGAAAGGAAAGAAATCTGCCGGCTTGCTGACTTGGTA
>JAURJV010000051.1 GCA_030832065.1 Rhodoluna sp.
AGCTTTGAAAAAGACTAAGAGTTTCAAAAAACTCGAATACCTAATTGCATTAACTACACAGCGTATTCCTTCGGATCCAGCTCGCGATGCATACAAACTTGGCAAAACCCTAGGTGGAAAGAATAGTTTGTGGCGGAGGGCTAAATTCCTCCAGCAATATCGACTCTTCTTCCGATACAGCTCAATCTCAAAAGTAATTGTTTACGCTTGGGTCAATAACGATGACACGTTGAGGGCATACGGCTCAAAGTCCGACGCTTACCTGGTGTTTAGAAAAATGCTTGAAGCGGGCAAGGTTCCTAACAGTTGGGATGACCTGATGACTGAAGCTAAGAATCTTAGCTAAAGAGCTTCTGCAGCCTCTGAATTCCCTCAACCAGTGGGCCATCGCCCAGGGCATAGGACAGTCGAACATAGCCGGAAGGGCCAAAGGCCTCACCAGGTACCAAAGCAACTTCGGCAGCGTCAAGGATGTAATCGCAGAGCTCAAGGCTGGTGGATATGGTCTTACCGCCCCATTCACGGCCTAATAGCCCCGTCACATCGCTATAGACATAGAAAGCCCCCTGTGGGGTTGGCGCTACCCAGCCTGGGATCTTGTTTAGTTCATCGACCGCAATTAGCCTTCTGCGGTCAAAGGCCTCACGCATGGCCAAAACCTCGTCCTGCGGGCCGGTTAGGGCCGCTATGGCGGCTCTCTGGCTGATGTTCGAGACGTTGGAAGACAGGTGTGATTGCAGGTTAGCCGCAGCCTTCATGGCATCCAGCGGTCCTGCCATCCAGCCCAAACGCCAACCGGTCATCGCATAGCTCTTGGCAACACCGTTAACCATGATGGTTCGGTCGATTAGTTCTGGAACCACCTCGGTGATCGAGTAAGCCTTGAGACCGTCATAGGTCAGGTTCTGATAAATCTCATCGGTGACAATCCAAAGACCATTCTCGTAAGCCCACTTACCAATGGCCTCAACCTGCTCACGGGAATAAACCGACCCGGTCGGGTTGGATGGGCTAACAAAGAGCAAGACCTTAGACCTAGGTGTCCTAGCCGCCTCGAGCTGGTCAACAGTGACCAGGTAGTTCTGCTCAGCTCCAGCAAAAACCTCAACCGGAACTCCACCGGCTAAGTGGATAGCCTCCGGGTAGGTAGTCCAAAACGGGGTTGGCATCAAAACTTCATCGCCTGGATCAAGCAGAGTTGCAAAGGCTTGGTAAACCGCCTGCTTACCACCGTTGGTGACAACCACCTGAGCCGCAGTAATTTCGGTTCCGGAATCCTGCTTGGTCTTCACCGCGATAGCTTCACGAAGTTCAGGTAAACCTACCGCTGGTGTGTAGCGGTGGTTCTTTGGGTCTCTAACTGCAAGCACAGCAGCTTCAACGATGTGTGCCGGGGTAGCAAAGTCTGGTTCACCGGCTGCATAAGAAATAACTGGTTTACCAGCTGCCTGCAAAGCCTTAGCTTTGGCGTCAACTTTTAGAGTCGCGGATTCAGCAATGGATCCGATTCGATGAGAGATTCTAGGGAATTCGTTCACTAGTTAAGCCTACTCTCCAATCCAATTAGTAGGAGTAGCCTGTCAGGTAAGGAGCAAAAATGAAGAAAATTCTGGTTATAGTCGTATCAATTACTGCCGCACTGACAATGGTCGGGCCGGCTATAGCCGCCGATGAACCGCTACGTTCCAAGTCGGAAGTGACGGTGGCAAGCATTGGCAAAGAGGTGCGAAACCCAACTGTTTTCCAACTAGCCAACAACAACACCTTGGTCACCTGGCAAGAAGTTTCCGGAGATAAGTACTACCTCAAAGCTCGGACGGTGTCACCAACCAAGGCTCTGGGTACCATCCAAACCATCAACAGTGAAGCTGCGATTCAACTTCAATCCGGCGAGGGCACCGAACGAACTGTCGTAATTGGTAGTTCGGGTAAGGTGTTTGCAACTTGGATTACTCAGGGTCTGCGCTTCGGAGTTCAGTCTCAAAAAGTTTGGGGAAGAACAACCACCGATGGCGTGAACTGGTCCAAACCATTCGTAATTGTTGCTGGTCTAACCGTTTCGGGTGATGCCATGATGTGTGAAGAGGACCCGACTAGGGTTACCAACTGTGGTTACTCGAGTGTCCAATCTGCTGTTGACGGTAAAGGCAGACTGGCAGTGATGACGCTGGATAACTATGAGAGCACCGGAATTCGCTACCGGGTTAAGGCCACCAACCTTTCTGGCGTCTGGGCTACCTTTAGAACCCTTGCCGAAGTTCCGGATACCAGAGCGAGCGAGCTGGTCGGGCTAGCCTCGGGCTTCGCAGCTAATGCAACCAGTTATGCCTCGAGTGCAAACAGTGCGGTCCGAACCAAGATCTACGATGCCAAGTCTGAGGCTTGGAGCAAAACCTTCACAGCTATTTCAACTTCACAAAACGATGTTTACCGAGCTCACTGGATCCAAAGGGACTCGAAGAACTTGACCTTGGCTATTGCAGCGGAGGCAGGTGGCATAAACATTAGAAACTTTAATCTCACCAACCTAAACTGGTCAGCTAACCTGGTTCAAATCCAAGGACCGGTAGCCGAACACGTTTACCAAAACCTAGTCGCAGCAAAAGTAGGCTCCGACCTCGTCCTGATTTACCAGGAGTATGACCGTGACGCAGGAAGCACCGTAATCAAAGCTGCAAAGATTGTCGGCTCGACACCAACAACAACTCTGCTGCAGAGCGGTGCCGACAACCCTGTTCTTCTCTACGTTGGGGCGAGTTCAACTAACAGTGCTTTAGTCGCGTTCAATCTAGGAACAGCTGGAACAAAACTCGGTGGTATTAATGAAGGATCGCTGCCCGAAACAATCTCGGCGAATTTTGGCTCAAGCGCAATCATGACTTTGACCAAAACCAGCGCGGATCAAGTGCTAGCACTGGGGTTGATCTATGAGGAAAGTAAAACAACAATAGCTTTACTGAGAGGTATCGCCAACTAGATGCAGGCTGCTTTAGCTGGATTTCTAACTGGACTATCGCTGATTGTTGCCATCGGCGCTCAAAACGCCTATGTCCTGCGTCAAGGTTTAGCTAGAAAGAATGTTCTAGTAATTGTTGTTATTTGTTCACTGAGTGATGCCCTACTGATTACTGTTGGTGTGTTAGGCCTCGGTCAGGCAATTCAGACTTTCCCCCAAGTTCTAGAAATCATTCGCTGGCTTGGTGTTGCCTACCTAGTTTGGTTTGGTATTTCTTCGCTTCGCAAGGTCTTCAAATCTGAAGCGCTTGAAGCTAACGGCAACAAGATTGAACCAATTAAGACTGCAGTGCTGACCACACTCAGCCTCACCTTTCTAAACCCCCACGTCTATCTCGACACAGTTATTTTCATTGGCGGCCTCTCCCACCAGTTTGGTGATCAGACTTTTTACTTTGCTATGGGTGCTGCAATAGCCAGTTTTATTTGGTTCTTTGCTTTAGGTTTTGGGGCAAGGCAGCTCTCTCCCCTGATGGCTAAACCCATCTTCTGGAAAATCCTGGATTCGCTAATTGCTCTGGTGATGTTTAGCGTCGCTACAACGCTTGCGCTAATGAGCTTTAACTAAAAGCCAAGCAGGTTAGGCTCTGGAACTAAATAGATCCCATAGGTGTTACCCACCTGAGTTTGAATAAAACTTGCCAGCTCGACAATCTCTTCGCTGGTAGCACCGCCGCGGTTAGTAATTGCTAGAGCATGCTTACTTGAAATTGCAGCCTTGGAGCCACCAAGCGAAAAGCCTTTGGCTATTCCAGAATGCTCAATGAGCCAGGCTGCCGAAAGCTTTACTTCTTCGCCTGATTCCCACCTAGGTGCATCCAGTGGCAGGGTTCTGGCAAAAGACTCAGAAACAAAAGGATTGGTAAAGAACGAACCACAAGACCAGGTGTCGTGATCTTTGCTATCCAGCACCATTCCTTTACCTGCTCGTTGAGCTAAGACATCAGCAGAAACTTTCTGCAGTGCTTCAGGTTCACTTTCAGTGAAGTTGAAGGTAACCGAAACAATAATTCCTTTTCTGCCCTGTTTGAATGAACTGTCACGGTAGGCGAACTTGCAGAACTCTTTGTCGATAACAATCAGTTCTCTGGTTTGATAATCCAGAAACTCAACCGATTCGATAACCGCTGAAACCTCTTGACCGTAGGCCCCGATGTTCTGGACCGGGGCAGCTCCTACCGTTCCTGGTATTCCAGCCAGGGACTCAATCCCTGCCCAACCGGACTGGTTGGCCAGCGTTACAAAACCATCCCAGTCTTCACCGGCTTGAACAGTTACCCGATTACCGGAAATCTCAATACCTTTAGTTTTTACCTGAATTACCGACAGGTGAGAAAGAGTATCGCTGGCAACAACGTTGGATCCACCAGCTAAGACAAACCAGTCATCGTTTTCGTCCCAAACTTTTAGTGCTGAACTGACTAACTCATCTTTGGTGTTGGCCACCAAGAGTTCTTTAGGGGTTCCACCAACTCTGATGGTGGTTAGTTCAGCAAGTCTGGTCATAGCTTGATAACAGCCTGAGCCTTACCTAATACTGCAACCTCACTGCTAATCGCAGATAGGTCAACTCTTACCGTTCCACTTTCTAAATCGATAGCACCGATCTTGCCGGTTACGACTACTTCCGCTTTACCGTCTGCTGGAACAAACACCGGCTTGGTGAATCTAACTCCGTAGTCAATAACTTTTCCGGAGTCACCGATCCAGTTGACCGCAACCTGAACGGCTACCCCCATGGTTAGCATGCCGTGGGCTAGAACGCCATCCAGTCCAACACTCTTAGCAAAATCATCACGGTAGTGAATCGGGTTGAAATCTCCCGACGCTCCTGCATACTTCACCAACGAGTCTCTAGTGAAGGAGAAGGTGTCTGAGCCGATTTCTTGGCCGACAGTTAAATCATTGATGTTCATGATTCAGCTCCTCTAACTACCAGGGTGCTGATTGCTGTGCAGACGAGTTCCTTCTTAGCGTCAAAGATTTCAGTGTTGAAAGTAACCATCGAGTGCGCACCAAGAGATTTAACCGAGGCGACAGTTAGCACCGAGGTTAGTTCATCGCCAGCAACAATAGGACGATTGGAAATGAAGCGCTGATCACCGTGGACCACTCTGGAAAAATCGATGTCAGCTTCTGGGTCAGCCAGGACGGTGTGTAAGGAACGCTCTTGAATAACAACACCGAAAGTTGGTGGCGCGACGATGTCGCTGTAACCGGCAGCTTGAGCGACTGCAACATCGTGGTTCAGTGGACTGGTGGAGAAAACTGCATTAGCGAATTCACGGATTTTCTCTCGACCAACTAAATAAGTGGGTGTCTCTGGGTATTTTTTACCCTGAACGTTTGGATTTACCATGTGTAAAGTTTCGCAGGTTTTCGTTGGTAGCGGGGGCGGGACTTGAACCCGCGACACCACGATTATGAGCCGTGTGCTCTAACCACCTGAGCTACCCCGCCGCAGAGCCCCGAGACAGGATTGAACTGTCGACCCCTTCCTTACCATGGAAGTGCTCTACCACT
>JAURJV010000052.1 GCA_030832065.1 Rhodoluna sp.
CTACCGCACCGGTAGCATCTACTAGAGCAAGATTTGGTTTAGCCAACTCAGTGTCCAGTTCCTGCGTAGATTGTCGCTTCAGTGTCACCGTCTAGGTCAAAGGCTTTGTGAACTGCGCGGGCTGCCTCATCAATTTGATCAAGGCTGGTTATAACTGAAATGCGAATCTCTGAGGTTGAAATCATCTCAACGTTAATTGATGACTCTGCTAAAGCTCTAAACAAGATGGCTGAAACCCCCGAGTGTGAGCGCATCCCGGCACCAACCACCGATAACTTACCAATCTGTTCGTCGCTTTCTAGCTCACGGTAACCAAGAACGTCACGGTTCTGAGCTAGGGCATCCAACACTCGCTTCAGATCACCTTTAGGCATGGTGAAGGAAATGTCAGAGACACGGTCAGTTACGTCCGAACCGGTTGGTGTGTTTTGAACAATCATGTCGATGTTCGCCCCAGCTTCAGCAACAGTGGTGAACACTGCCGCTGCCTTACCGGGGATGTCAGGAATACCAATCACGGTAATTTTTGCCTGCGACTTATCGGCTGCAACACCAGAGACAATCGACTCTTCCATTTTGTTTCCTTCACTTTCATCAGAAAGAACTACAGTTCCAGGATCATTACTAAAGGTTGAACGAACACGAAGATCTACTTTGTGTCTTCTAGCAAACTCAACTGCACGAATATGCAGGATCTTCGCTCCAGCCGCTGCCAGTTCCAGCATTGATTCAACATCAATGACATCTAACTTTCTAGCGCTTGGAACAACTCTTGGGTCAGCGGTGTAGATTCCGTCGACATCACTGTAAATTTCACAAACATCGGCATTCAGCGCAGCGGCCAGTGCAACAGCGGTGGTATCCGAGCCACCTCTACCTAAAGTGGTAATGTCTCTGGAATCGCGGTTGAAACCCTGAAAACCGGCAACAATGGCAATGTTTCCTGAGTTCAAAGCCTCCGCAACACGATCAGGGGTTACCTCAGCAATACGAGCGTTGCCGTGAACCTCATCGGTAATAATTCCAGCCTGCGAGCCGGTGAAAGAAAGGGACTTTGCCCCCAGGTCATTAATCGCAATTGCCAACAGCGCCATCGAGATGCGCTCCCCGGCAGTTAGGAGCATATCCAGTTCTCTACCGGTTGGATTATCAGCTACCTGATTGGCTAAATCTAAAAGTTCATCGGTGGTGTCCCCCATGGCCGAAACCACAACGCAGACTTGATTGCCTGCATTCTGGGTGTCGATGATGCGTCTGGCGACATGTTTGATTTTCTCGGCGTCACCTACGGACGAGCCGCCATACTTTTGCACTATTAGCGCCAACTAAACGCTCCTGGGTTGGAGGAAATGGGGGTGTATTCGCCGTTGAACAGTCTAAGTTTAGCCCAGAACGCCCTACTGGGAAACAATCCGGCGACCTTCGAAAGCCCTGCCCAGCGTGACCTCATCAGCATATTCAAGGTCACCGCCAACAGGTAGGCCAGAAGCCAAGCGGCTAACGGTAATACCGAGTGGAACCAGCATCCTAATCAGGTAGGTGGCAGTAGCCTCACCCTCAAGGTTTGGATCGGTAGCAATAATGACTTCTTTGATTTCAGGGTCGGCAAGCCTGGCCATCAACTCTTTGATTCGAAGGTTCTCCGGACCAATGCCATCAATTGGACTTATCGCGCCACCGAGCACGTGATATAAACCTTTGAACTCTCTGGTTCGTTCAATGGCTTGAACATCTTTAGATTCTTCCACGACACAAATTGCAGCTTTAGATCTTCTAGGGTCTCGGCAGATATTGCAGAACTCGTGCTCTGAGATATTTCCGCAAACACTGCAGAAACGAACCTTCGACTTAACCTCTAAAAGAATATTTGCCAGCTCCTGAGCTTGCTCATCATCGGTCTGAACTAAATAGAAAGCGATGCGTTGAGCTGACTTAGGTCCAACTCCAGGAAGACGTGAAAGTGCATCGATCAGGTCTTGAACCACACCTTCATACATTTACTTATCGCCTTCAATAGGCTCTGCGCCGAGAACATCGCGAAGCACTGAATCGCCAACCTGCTTCTCAGTGTCAATCAACTTATTGCGGTCTTGGTTAACCGGCTCTACTTTAGCCTCAGCAACAGTTGGAATTGCCTGCGTGATGATTGATGGAGCGGCGGCTGAGGCGAAACGATACTTGATCTTGACACCTAAAACTTCTATGACCGCCTGTCGCAGCAGTTCTGATGGGCTCTTCGAACCACCGTCACGGAACGCTTGGGCATCCGTCTCCTGAGCAAAGTAAATATCGAGCACTTCACCATCGAAAGCAACCGGCTTCATCACATAGACAATCTGCCAGGCAGCCTTAGATAGCTCCTTCATCTTCTCCATAACCTCAGGCCACGCTTGCTTCAAATCATCCTGGGTAACCGGAGCTAATACTGGAGCTGTTGGAGCAGACTCCGCTGTTACCGGGGTTGTCCCAGAAGCAGCTACCGGTGCATTACCGCCTAACCCGATTCTTCTTTCTAAGCGCTCAATTCGAGCCAAAGAACCTGTCTCTGACTGGTCTTGAGCAGGAACCAAAAGCTTGGCAACCATGAGTTCTAGTTGCAATTTAGGGCTGGTAGCACCATTCATGCGAGTCAAACCCTCAGCGATAACTTCGGCTGCGTAGTTCAGTTCTGCTCTGCCGTAACGTTCAACTTGCAATCTCATGCGATCTAACTGGTCCTGAGGGATGTCGCGAAGAACATTCTTGGCGGCAACACCGACTGAACCAACCACAATCAGGTCTCTGATTCGTTCTAAAAGATCCTCAACAAAACGGTGCGGGTCCTGTCCGGTTTGAATAACTCGGTCAATGTTTGAGAAAACTGCTGCTGAATCTCCACCGGCTAGAGCGTCAATGACCTCATCAAGAAGTGCTGCATCGGTATAGCCCAGTAAGCCAACAGCCCGTTCATAGCTAACCGTGTCACCTTCTGAACCAGCAATTAGCTGGTCGAGCAGGGACAAACTGTCGCGAACTGAACCACCACCGGAGCGAACCACCAGTGATAGGACACCCTCTTCAACTTTTACCTTCTCTGAGGCAATCATCTGCTGCAGATACTCCAGCATCTGAGCTGGCGGGACCAGGCGGAACGGATAGTGATGGGTTCTAGAACGAATAGTAGAAATAACTTTTTCAGGTTCAGTAGTAGCAAAGATGAACTTCACGTGAGCCGGTGGCTCTTCAACTACTTTGAGCAAAGCGTTGAAACCATCTTTGGTAACCATGTGAGCTTCATCGAGGATGAAAATCTTGTAACGATCACGGGAAGGAGCAAACGCAATCCGGTCTCTAAGTTCTCGAGCATCTTCAACTTTGTTGTGGCTAGCTGCGTCAATTTCAATTACATCTAACGAACCCGAACCATCTCTTGATAACTCAATACATGAAGGGCACTTACCGCAAGGAGTGTCAGTTGGGCCCTCAGCACAGTTCAAACAGCGGGCAAGAATACGTGCAGAAGTAGTTTTACCGCAACCACGAGGGCCACTGAACAGGTAGGCGTGGTTGACTCGGTCGCTCTTTAAGGCAGCCATCAAAGGAATAGTTACCTGAGACTGGCCGATGAGCTCAGCAAAAGACTCTGGTCGATAGCGACGATATAAAGCGGTAGACACCCTTAGAGCCTAAACCTCTCTGCTGACTAGTTGATGTGTTGTGGAGACTCCCCGCACACCCACCAGAGCTCAGTTACCCTTGCTATCTTTCGATCCTGGGGGAGTTAGCCGAGATGGCGCCGCACGGGGAGTCCAATCAAAGTTTACCTCCTGCGGAAAGGTTGGTTAGGCCTTGTTTTGCTCAGAGGCGATAGTGGATCGAATCAGGTCAGCCATCTCCTTGGCATCAGCCATAGCCGCCTTCTTACCTTTGCCGTGCCAAGCTATGGCAATGCTGGCCGCAATACCCGGAGTCAATTGTGGATAGTTAGCAGCCTCAAGCACCGAAGTTTTCTCACGGTTAGAAACTGCTATTTCTAAAGAGATCCCATTAGGACCAGACTCAACATTCACAATCTTGTCGAGATCCCATTCGCGCACCATGTTATCTCCAGTGAAGACAATGCGCTGGTTTGTATATGTAACTTCACCGATATCGATTGGGGTGGAAACCTCTGGGTTACGTCTTGATTTACCTTGCATTCCTCCGACGTTTGCTCTGACCCCTTTAGCTACTCGGAAACTTACTCCCCCGTAACCTCCTGAATAAGAGGAACCATCGCTTCTAAATTCTTTTAGCACGACACGGTTTAAGCGCATCAAAACAACTTCGTCTTTCTCTGTTGAGAAAACAATGTCATCGGTGGGAAAGTTACCAGCTGCCATCTGTTCCAGGGTTTCCGCTTGAACCGCTAACTGACCTAAGAAGGTCTTCTGCCTGCCAGATCGGAACATGACAATAGCTGCGAGACCGCCAATACCCAGAATGAGCACGATCACCAAACCCATCGGATTGGATGAGGCTTGCTGTATTCCAGTGATAAGAAAAGCCGCGACTATTAGAAGTAGACAGCCCTGACCCCAACTCGGTTTCATTTAGACCTCTTTTCACATCTAACTTATCCCCGTCTAGCGACATTACTGCCCCGAATTACCGCAAAACCGAAGGACTATACTTTTACGGTACCGAGAACAATCCCAGGAGAATTCGCCTAGTGGCCTATGGCGCGCGCTTGGAAAGCGCGTTGGGTGCAAGCCCTCGGGGGTTCGAATCCCCCATTCTCCGCGCTCCTCGAAAGAGGACGTTCGCAAAGAGACAGCGAGAAAGCCCCAGAGCGATCTGGGGCTTTTGTCTTTTACCGAAACTACAATAGGTCAGTGCCCTCAAACCCAAACAAACTAATTGAACTGAAGATAGCTGGTCGCTATCGGATGATTCCGGTTTGGGCGACGGAGCTAAGTTTTGAGGTCAGGCCGGGTCAGAAATTCGATGCTAGGGCTTGGAAATATTGGAAGCCAGTACTGCTGCTACTCAACGAAGTCGCGAAAAAAGAGAAAATCAAAATCAACTGGGTTCGGGTTCACTCACACTTCGGACACAAAGGTGATGTTCCCCATGCCATGGGTTGGTGGGATCCTGAAATCAAAGCAATGTTCCTCTGTCACTTCGACAAGGAAACTATGCTGCATGAAGTCGGTCACGCACTATCCACTGGTTACCACGGTGACCCTTGGGCAAAGCAAGCAGCCAGGCTTTATCAAAAGTATCTAAAGGGTAAAGAGCTCAGCGAGGCAATGATTCAACTCGGTCACTATCTATCTGGCCGCCGTATTTATAAAAAGATTTACGGTGAGAAGCCACCAATGGCACCAGAGATCAAGAGCATGTGGATTGGTCTATAGGAAGCTAAAGTCCGCTTCCACCACCGCCACCACCGCCACCGCCGGAACTTCCTCCTCCACCTGAACCACCAGAAGAGCTGCTGGCTAGGGATGCACTCAGCACACTATCTAGGTCCCCGAACGAACTACCAAAACTAGTTGAGCCGATGAGCCAGACCGGTGAGTTTTCTTCACCGTAGAGATCGGTTAGCACCTTACTCCACTCTTTTTGTAGTCCGAGCATGATGGCCCACGGCAGTATTTCTTCGTAGAGCTTCAGCACTGATTTTCCTTTTAGTTCTGAAGGCTTCAGTGCTGCTCCCGAAGGTGACTGCAGAAATTCCAATCTGTCTTTCTCAGCAAGCTGGATGTAGAGCTCTAAGCCCTTGACTTTAGCGACCAGCTCGGTTCCCTTAGCGCTTAGCGCTCGCTTGGACATTAGCAACCAGTAGATGATGGAAAATGGCGCAAATGACAGGATTGGCAGAGCAAGGAAGCCGGCTTCACTCTCTAGATCCATAACCCCAGCAAAATAAGTTAACGCCGCAAATACACCAACCGCTAGGCCAAAGCCCATTGCTGGAACACCCAAGGCACGCTTCAGGAAGTAACCCTGCGAATTTACAGTTTTAGCTTTGCTGGCTCGCAACTGAATTAGGCGTTTGGAGAGTTCAGTTTGTTCTTTGGTGGGCATGCTCTTACCCATGACCAGCTCAGATCCTGAGTCAGAAAGACCAAGTTCGGTTAGCAGAGCCTTGTAGTCAGGGTTAGCGGTTGACTGGTTGGTCCGTCTAAGGATGAAGTCCTTGCTCTTACTTTCCTTAACTACCTCAATTTCAATCAGGTTATTGATCGCTAACTCAACGACACTGGCCTGATATAGATGACTGGTCTTTCTCATCACCATAGCTGAAGCCATCAAGCCTGGTTCAAGCTCCGGTTTGTAGTGGGGAACGATGAAGGCTTGCTTACCTTGGTTTTTGATGAAAAATAATCTGAAATAAATAGCCCAGAGCAAAATCAAAATAACCAGTCCAAGGCAGATCCAATAGCCGTACCAACTTAGCGTTCCCTCAACTATTGGCCCGGTGGTGTTAGCTACACCTGGTTTGAATGGAATGACTATGGTTAGGTTCTCCCCACCGTTTAATTTTCGTGAGGTGAACTTAAATGCTGAATCTTCGGCACTTATAGCTGAACAGGTTTCAGTTGAATCTTGGGCACCCTGATAGCAGGAGACCTTATCGGCAACAATGGCTTGCTTCAGAGAGTCATCAAATGTGACAGTTGCGCTTACTCGGTCAAAGCTCTGTAGCCAGCCAGTTCCATTGACGTCCCAGTAAAACTCATCAAAACCCGAGGTGTTCTGGAAGTTCTTGATTACCCAAGCTTGGTGATAACTAATTACATAAGTTTGTTTTCCCCGAACGTAAGAACCATCGGCTGGCTTGATAGCTAGATTTAGAAAACCGGATTCACTGGTTACTTCAAATTCTCGTGGCGCTGCAAACTCATCGGTCACTGAGATTTCATCGATTAGTCCGGGTAACTCTCCGTAACTTGTTTCGGGAATACTGCGCATGAGTCCATGGTTCTGATCGAAGTCTGGGAAGTTGGCAACCAGTGTTTCCGTCACCCACATTTCCGGTCGATTATCTTTGGCTTTATTTAGTTTCAATTCATAGTTGGCAGCAAAGGAAGAAAAACTAAAGTCATTTACATCGGCTGAGCCAGGTGAAGCAAATCCTAGAAAGCCTAAGGCAATTAGAGCAATTAGGTATTTGCGTATTTTTCTCATGGGTTCAATCTATTGCCTAGATTTGATGCACTGACCAAGATCAGAGGCTGATTGGTAGCGATGACAGTGACTTGATTAATTTCCCCACTCTGAACTCCGCCTTACCAGTTAGCTTCCAAGAGTTGACATCGGGAAAGCGAGTTAGCAATTCACCCCATAGGGCTTCTGCTTCAACCCTGGCTAGGGTTGAACCTATACAGTGGTGAGCTCCAAAACCAAAGGCGACGTTCTTACGAGCATTCTCTCGGTTGATATCGAAAGAATCAGGATCCGTGAAGACTTTCGGGTCCCGGTTTGCCCCAGCCAAATTCAACAATATGGACTGACCCTTTCTGGCAATAGTTCCATCAGGTAGTTGCATTTTGGAATCTGCTGTTCTAACTACAAATTGAATCGGTGATGAAACTCTCAAAGCTTCTTCAATGAAGTTAGGTAACAGGTCTCTGTTCTTGGCAAGAAGAGCTAGCTGCTCAGGATTCTCTAACAGAGCTAGAGTCCCAACACTTAGCAGATTGGCTGTGGTTTCAAAGCCAGCGATTAGCGTAAAGGCGGCTGAGGCGATGATCTCCCGATCGGTTAACGCTTCACCATCGGCTTGGGCCTTGGCCATGCTCGAGAGTAAATCATTTTTAGGGTTCGCTCTTCGTTGCTCAAGCAGGTTGGTGGTCAACCCGATGAGTCCCACGGTGGCGACCTCTAATTCTCTAAGTTCCTGGTTGCTGGTAGGTAAATCCAGGCCAATACTTCCTAGAGTTCTTCCCCAGTCACTGCACTGCTTTCGATACTCCTCGGGGACACCGATAATTTCACTGATGATGGCTAGCGGGAGTGGGTTAGCTATCTCGGTAACAAAATCAAATTCGGTTTTGCTCTCAATGTTCTGTAGTAACTTCTTGGCCTCTGCTCTAGA
>JAURJV010000001.1 GCA_030832065.1 Rhodoluna sp.
CCTAGACGCTCACCAGCTTCAACTGCAGGTCTAGTCAAAATTATGCGACTGACTTCTTTACGCTGCAGTGCTTGAACCGCCTTAGCCATGGCCAGGTAGGTCTTACCGGTTCCAGCCGGACCGATACCGAAGACGATCGTGTTCTGATCGATTGCCTCAACATAGGTCTTCTGGTTCATAGTTTTAGGTCTAATGCTCTTACCGCGGGAAGACAGGATGCTCTGACTTAGCAGCGCGGCAGGTGATTGATCCTGTTGAATCATCCGCGCTGAAACAGCAATGTCCGACTGGTTGATGGTGTGACCTGCCCTAATCATGGCAATAGCCTCATCAATTAGTTTCTTGGCGGCAAAGCATTCAGCTTCGGTACCGGTCAGGGTTACATTGTTTCCCCTAACCAGAACAGAGACATTCGGGTGTGCTTTCTCGATGCTTCTGAGCAGGTTGTCTTCAGTTCCTAAAACGGCAACTGGGTCAACACCTTCGATAGAAAAGTCCAACTTGGTGTTATCAAAGTTTTCCTTAGCCACTAATCCCTCACCGCTGTCGAGGTGATGTGGGCATGGGCGTGAAAGACTGTTTGACCAGCACCTGCGCCGGTGTTGAAAGTGAGTCGGAAAGATCCCAGGGTTTTCTCCCTAGCCACCTTGGTCGCCAATGCCATGAGGTCGGCAAGTGCGGAAGGGTTTTTCTCAGTGAGGTCGGCAACGTCGGTGTAGTGCTCTTTAGGAACTACCAAGATGTGGACTGGCTGACGGGGGGAAATGTCGTTGAAGGCAACAGCGTGCTCAGATTCAGCGATTAATTTAGTGGGAATTACCCCTGAGGTGATCTTGCAGAAAATGCAATCCAATGAGACTCCTTTACTTAGATAAGTCTATGGTGGCTTTTAGCGCAAGGTAAGTGCCGCTAATACAGCAGGACCGGCTGTTGATGTCCTAAGCACATTGGCACCAAGACTGACTATTTCCCCACCCAGAACTGTCAACTCTTCACCGGCTATGCCACCTTCCGGCCCCACCACTATTGCCACCTTGCCTGACTCTGGAAGTTTTACCGCTGCCAGATTCTGCTTACCGGTTGGGTCTAAAACTAAAACCAACTCAAAAGACTTGAGTTCAGCTATCAGCTCGGCTGTCGTCAATGCTGGTTTAACCTCTGGAATGAAGGATCTGAGCGACTGCTTGGCGGCTTCGCTAACAATCTGTTGCCAGCGCTGAACACCAGAATCGAGCTTCTTGCCCTCCCAACGGCTTACCGATCTAGATGCCTGCCAGGGAATGATTTCACTAACGCCAAGTTCGGTGGCAGCCTGAATAGCCAGCTCATCTCGATCACCTTTAGCTAAAGCCTGCACTAGAACAAACCTGAGTTTAGGTAACTCCTCCTCAATAACCTCGCTGACCGCCACGGTTAGAGAGTTCTTCTCAATTGCTGAGACTGTTCCACGCACCCGAAGACCTCTGCCATCACTGACAGCGATTGCTTCACCTACTCGCATTCGTCTGACACTAATTGCATGTTTGGCTTCGTCACCAGCTAGTTCAACAAACGAAGCAGCGACTAAATCGGTTTTGATGAATAATGGTTCAACCATCAGCGTCGACGACCCCGACCGAAAGTAGATTGGCTTCGCTTACTAAGAGTTGGCTTTTCAGATTTTCGCAGCTCAGCTAACTTCTTGAATAGTTCCTTCTCTTTAGAGTCGACCCTGGTTGGAGTTAGAACTTTCAGTTGAACGTGCAGATCACCTCGACCATTAGAGCGCAGGTGTTTTATACCTTTTGCCTTCATGGTGATAACATCACCCGACTGGGAGCCAGGCTTTATTTCTAAGTCAGCTTCCCCATCAAAAGTGTTAATCTTTACCGAAGTTCCAAGCACCGCATCCTGAAGTGGCAGTTCCAGTTGAGCAATCAGATCATCACCATCGCGCTCATAGAACTCGTCAGCAATCACGCTTATCTCAACGTAGATATCTCCCTGTGGGCCACCAGCAAAGCCAACTTCACCCTGTCCGGTTAATTGCAAGCGAAGTCCGTGTTCCACACCACCTGGAATGTTCAGATCAAGTGTGCGCTGAGCTCTCACTCTGCCCTGACCACGGCAGTCCAGACAGGGCTCAGGGATGGTCTGTCCATAACCTCGGCAAGCATTGCACGGTGATGTGGTCATGACATTGCCCAGCAGTGAACGCACCTGACGAGCGATACTTCCACTTCCCCCACACAAATCACAAACCTTCGGTGAAGTTCCTGGTCTGCAGGTGGTACCTAAACAGGTGGAACAGGTGACAGCGGTATCGATATCGATTTGCTTGGCGGCACCAAAAACAACCTCAGCCATGGTCAGCTCTACTCGCAACAGCGCATCCTGTCCGCGTTCAGCCATAGACCTGGGACCGCGCTGACCACCACCGAAGAAGTTCTCAAACAGGTCTCCGAAACCAAAACCACCCATGTCGCCAAACATTGAGCCACCCGCATCATATTGAGCTCGCTGGTTCGGATCACTCAAAACTTCATAGGCGTGAGTAACCTGCTTGAAGCGCTCTTGCTCTTCCTCGGTTGGATTCATGTCGGGGTGCAACTGACGGGCAAGCTTGCGGTAAGCCTTCTTTATTTCGTCTTGGCTGGCGTTCTTAGCCACTCCTAAGACTTCATAGTGGTCTTGCAATTAGTCCTCTTGCTCTCGTGAAAGCAGTTTTGCTAAAGCCAAAACAGCAGCAAAGTTTCTCGGATAGTTCATTCTGGTTGGTCCCACCACTGCAACTTTGGCAACTTCGGTTCCCTGATTTGAGTAGCTTGACAGCAACAGCGAACTGTTGCTCAGCTCATAAACACTGTGTTCTGAACCAATGATGGCTCTTGGTCGCTCGGCCTCTAGTTTCCATGAGTTTAGAATTTGCCAGATGTCACTTTGGTCATCAAAGGTCTTCAGCAGTGAGCCGAGATTACCGGCAAACTGCTGCTCATTACGGACCAGGTTGGCTGCTCCAGCAAAAGCAATTTTGTCCTGCTTGTTGGCATCTAGTAGCAGAGCGATACCGGCAACAATAATCTTCAAGTTATCTTGCTGCTCAGCTGGGAATTTCTTAATTAGTTCAGCAAGTTTGTCCACCAGCGACTCGACTGGTTTACCGGCTAATTCAGCATTAATCTTTAGCTTGATTTTGTGAAGCTGATCTTCGCTCAAAGACTTCTTAAGCACAACTACGTGCTGCTGAATGCGCTCTGCATCAGTGATCAGCAAAATCAAAACCTTGTTATCTGAGACCTGAACTAGTTCAACTGAACTCACCGAAACTGTCTTCAGGTTCGGATACTGCACCACGGCAGCCTCACCGGTTGCCTTCGCCAGCAGTTGGGCCGAAGTCTGCAGCTTCTCATCTAAGTCAGTTAGCTGATCAAGTGTCTTTGAGAATAAGCGGTTTAGTTCAGCTAGATTCTTCTTTATTTCAGTGGTTACCGCTTCAGCCTGAATTAACTGGTCAACAAAGACTCGATAGCCCTTATCAGTTGGTATTCGGCCAGAAGAGGTGTGTGGGGCTGCGATGTAACCTTCTTCTTCAAGAAAGGCCATGTCGTTTCTCAGTGTTGCACTGGAAACCCCAAAGTTGTATTTGTCGACCAGAGATTTTGAACTAACCGGTTCATTGGTCGCTATAAAGTCCTCAATAATGGCTCGCAGAACGGCCATATTGCGTTCTGAGATCATCTAGGACTCCTTGTAAAAAGATTTAGCACTCTATTGGCTAGAGTGCCAATTCTACTTTACAAAACGAAACGATAGAGGGTATCTGTAGGCCCGCAAGCTCGCGGCATTCACACTTCCCAGTATTGCAAAAACTACTCCGATCCACTGGAAAATGAAGACGATAGCTAAAGTGCTCAACCCGTAAATCACAAATAGCGGACCAGCCTCCTGGAAACCTGCAGAACCGGCAACAAGAATCGCAATGTCACCAAGCACGAATATTCCGAATAGAACAAGAGCCGTCAACTGAAAGTTCAGTGACTCAGTGGCGTGACGCCGATCAAATTCGGAAGCGGTGCGACTATTTCTGATGATCAAGCCTGGCAACCACAAAATAAACCAGGTCACAAATGTCAGGTAACCGGCCACCACCAGCATTATGGCTCCTAAGTGAGCCCACATTCCTGCTTTACCTGAAGAAGCAACAGGTTGATCAACCACCTTAGCTTCAGCCTCGGTTGTGACTATCTGCTTGCCACAGGTGGCACAAAATTTTCCAGAACCGCCATCTTTTTCACATGTTGCGCAATAAGCCATTTGATTCTCCCCTACCCAAGTTCAGAATTTAAGTACTCTACGAACCACCAGATCGGCTAACAACCTGCCCCGCAAAGTTAAAAGAAGTTTACCCTCAATAGCCCTTGTTCCATCGATTAACTCCTCGGCAATTAGACCGGAGATAACCTCAGCGCTTGCCAAACCCCGCTCCTTCAGCCAGGCTAGGTCCATACCTTCGGCTAAACGTAGCTCAAGCATCACTTTTTCAACTAGCTGGTTTTCTTCATCAACCAGTTCGCGCTCCAGTGCTGGTGAGACTGCCTGTTGTATTCGTTCGGCATAGGCAGCCGGGTGCTTCACATTCCACCAGCGAACCCCACCGACATGGGAGTGAGCACCTGGTCCATACCCCCACCAATCTCTAGATTGCCAGTAGGCGATGTTGTGCTTAGAACGCTTAGTGATATCTTTAGCCCAGTTACTTACCTCGTAGTTACTAAACCCAGCCTCAGTTAGTAGCTCCTCAGCCAACAAATACATGTCCGCATGCAGGTTCTCATCCGGCTCGGCTACTTCACCGCTAGCAATCTGTCGGAACAACTTGGTGCCAGGCTCAACTATCAAGGAGTAGGCACTGATGTGATCGGTATCATAAGAGATTGCCGTCCTTAGGCTTACTTCCCAGTCCGCTAACGATTCACCAGGTGTTCCATAAATCAAATCAACACTGGTCTCTAGTCCAAGTTCTTTAGCCGCTTTAACATTCACCAAGACATTGTCAGGGTTGTGAGTTCGCTCTAGAACTTTCAATACTTCTGGAACCGCAGACTGCATACCAAAAGAAACTCTGGTAAAACCGGCGTTCTTGAGCTTCTGTAAATACTCTCTATCTACCGAGTCAGGATTGGCTTCAGTGGTTACTTCAACTGATGGCGCTAAGCCAAAA
>JAURJV010000053.1 GCA_030832065.1 Rhodoluna sp.
ATTCCTGTTCTGGATCTTCTTGATTGTTACTTCGGCTTCCAACGGTGTGAATCTAACTGATGGTTTGGATGGTCTGGCAACCGGTTCGCTCATCATGTCTATCGGAGCTTTTGCCGTGATTGGGTTCTGGAAGTTCAATCAGGCCTGTGATCTAACTAACATTGCACCGAACTGCTATGAAACCAGAGATCCGTTAGATCTAGCAGTCGTAGCGGCAGGAATAGTCGGTGCACTTATCGGTTTCCTCTGGTTCAACACCAACCCAGCGCAAATCATCATGGGAGACAGTGGTGCCCTAGGTTTAGGTGGCGCGCTAGCTGCTCTGGCTATTCTTTCCAGGACTGAAGTCTTGCTTGTTCTGGTAGGTGGACTCTACGCGATTGAAGCTGGCTCTGTAATCTTGCAGCGCGGAGTTTACAAAATCACCAAGTGGACTACCGGCCGGCCGAGGCGAATCATTTTGATGAGTCCGCTTCATCACCACTTTGAAGAAAAAGGTTGGAACGAAGTTACTGTAGTAGTTCGTTTCTGGATTATTTGTGGCCTACTAGTCCTAGCGGGAATTGGACTCTTCTACGTTGAGTGGATTTATGGTTCTGTGGCATGAGCGAGTTAGCTGAACTAAACAGTTGGCATGCAGATTGGACTAAAACCAAAGCAGTTGTCTATGGTCTTGGGGTAACTGGATTTTCTGTTGCAGACACTCTGGTTGAACTCGGTGCTGAAGTTATTGTCATCTCCAACAGTGGCGAAGCTGATCTTCTTGATGTGTTAGGTGTTTTAGGTGTTCCAAAACATATTGGTCAATCCGAACAAGAGAATCTGAAGACTCTTAAGGATTTTGGAGCCGATGTCGTGATTACCTCACCGGGAATTAAGCCGGATAACTACTTGATCCTCTCTGCCCTGAGCCAAGGCATACCTGTTTGGACTGACATTGATTTGGCCTGGCGAGTTCGAGACAAGTCAGGACAGCCGTCCCAGTGGATATGTATTACCGGTACTAATGGAAAGACCACCGTTACCCAAATGGTTGAGAGCATGATGGTCGCTGGCGGAGTGAGAGCGCTAGCTTGCGGAAATATCGGACTTCCAGTGCTTGACGCCGTCAGATCACCGGAGAATTTTCAAGCGCTCGTTGTTGAACTTAGCAGTTTTCAATTGCATTACATTAACCACATCGAGCCAATTGTCAGCGCGGTGCTAAACGTTGCAGACGACCACCTGGACTGGCATGGAACTTTTGCAGATTATGCGAAGACCAAAGGCAAGGTTTATGACAACACCAGCATCTGCTGTGTCTTTAACGCTGAGGACAAAACTACCGAGACACTTATGAAATCCTCGGTCAACTCCGATTCTGCCCAAGCTGTTGGTTTCACCAGGTTCACACCAACCCCAAATGAGGTTGGCTGGGTGGAAGACATCTTGGTTGATCGAGCTTTTGTTGACGGTACCGACACCGCTGATGAACTGGCAACATTGGCAGATTTGGTAAACATACCTGTGGTCAGTCCGCATCTTCTAGCTAATACGGCTGCGGCCGCAGCGATAGCCAGAGCCGCTGGAATTCAACCGGAGGAAATTTCTCAAGCACTTCGAGGTTTCTCTCTGGATGGACACCGTATCGCCCTGGTGGCGGAAGCCGAGGGGATTCGTTGGATAGACGATTCCAAAGCCACCAACCCCCACGCTGCTGATGCAGCGCTATCAAGTTTTGAATCGGTGATTTGGGTTGTCGGGGGACTACTTAAAGGTGTTGACATTTCCCCGCTGGTAAAGAAATTTGCACGTGTGCTAAAGGCAGCAATCGTGATTGGGGTTGAGCGAGCTCCAGTGCTACAGGCGCTTGCCGAATACTCTCCAGCTACAAAAGTTTTTGAAATTGACTCTGAGAAAGATCAAGTTATGACCGAGGTTGTTGCCAAAGCGAAAGCCATAGCAACTAGTGGAGACGTGGTGCTGCTAGCTCCAGCTGCGGCTTCAATGGACCAATTTAAGGATTACGCCGATAGGGGCGAGGCATTTGCCAAAGCAGTAAAGAGGGAAGTGGACTAGTGGCTACTAAAACAAACCGAGACAAAAACATAGCTAACCAACGGGGAAGCAGATTTAGGGAAGTCATATTGAACCCTAGAACTTCGTTCTTGAACTGGTATGACGATTACTTCAGACATCAGACTAGGGAGTTTCGCTACCTGGTGATGCTCATTGTATTTCTAGTCTGTTTCGGGCTCGTCATGGTGCTATCGTCTTCAAACGTGGATTCAATTATCACCAGCGGTAACCCGTTTAGATCTTTTGCTATCCAGCTAGCCATCGGGGTAGCCGGAATCGTGGCCATGTTTTGGCTCTCCAATCGTGATCTGGAGCAGATCCAACGCTTTGGATTGCGACTGTTCGTCATCAGTTTGATTGGGCAGTGTCTGCTGCTAATCCCTGGATTAGGTAGATCCTCTGGAGGTAACTCAAACTGGATCAACTTCTTTGGTGCAACTATTCAACCCTCTGAATTTCTCAAACTCGGTCTGATAATTTACCTGGCCGGTGTATTAAGTCAGAACATTGATACTCTCTGGGACTGGAGAACAGGTGGACTGCAGATTCTTATCGCCGGCTTTGGTTCAGCAGGACTTGTCCTGATAATCGGAAGTGACCTTGGAACGGCTGCGGTAATAATGGTGATCGTTTTCGCACTTGCCTATTTGGCTGGCCTGCCCTCGGTTCACTTGACCAAGTTTGTATTAATTGCAGGTGCCGTTGGTCTACTAGCTGCAGTTGCTACGCCTTCTCGAGTTACCAGATTGCTAACCTTCCTAAATTTTTCAGATACTTCAGATGCCGGTGCAAACTGGCAGGTAAGCCACGGTATCTGGGCATTGGCATCCGGTGGCATTTTTGGAACTGGTTTGGGTCAAGCAAAGCTGAACTGGGGTTGGGTCCCAGAAGTTGAAAATGACTTTATTTTCACTTCGATTGGTGAAGAGTGGGGGTTCATCGGTGCTGTATTTGTTCTGTTACTCTTCTTTGCTTTGTTTGTAATGCTTAGAAAGATTGCCAACGACAGTAACAATCCGTTCGTCTCGTTGACCACATTTGGCATCATGCTTTGGATCACCCTGCAGGCTCTCATCAATATCGCAGTTGTATTAGACCTTTTCCCAACTCTTGGTGTTCCGCTACCACTGATATCCAAAGGTGGTTCGTCCCTTCTTGCAGTCCTAATGGCTCTGGGAGTCGTCCTGTCATTTGCCAGAAGTCAGGCTCCAGCACCGGTTAGAAAGCGTCGATGACAAATTACCTTTTAGCTGGAGGCGGCACAGCAGGGCATGTTAACCCACTGCTGGCTTTAGCTGACGCTATTAAGGCACAACCGGGCAAACACAATGTTTATGCGCTCGGGACTGAAGAAGGGTTAGAAAAGCGGCTGGTGCCATTTCGTGGGTATGTTCTGCTGACTGTTCCTAGACTTCCAATGCCGAGAAAACCTAATCGCTATGCGCTAACTTTTCCACTCAAATTTAAAGCCAGTGTCGATTTGGTAAAGCGATACTTACTGGAAAACAAGATCGACGTAGTTGTTGGCTTTGGTGGTTATGCTTCCGCTCCGGCCTACCGAGCGGCGAAATTACTCAACATCCCATACGTAGTTCACGAAGCGAACGCGCTACCGGGTTATGCCAACAAGGTCGGCGCTAAGTCGGCTGCTGCGGTCGCGATAACTTTTTCAAAGACTCAACTACCCAAAGCTGTCTTGACTGGGATGCCGCTGCGCCAGGAAGTAATCGCTGTTGCTGATGGGAACCTTAGGAAGGAGGCTGCAAAGTTTTTTGACTTGGATCCAAAGCTCCCAACCCTATTAGTCACTGGTGGCTCCCTAGGAGCTAAACGAATCAATGAGACCATTGAAGCCAGCCGCAAACTCTTCCAAGCAGCAGGAATTCAGGTCCTTCACATCGTTGGTGACCGAGCTGGCTTAGCCGCACTGAAAGATCAGGACTACAGGAGAATCAGTTACTGCGATCGGATGGATTTGGCTTTGGCTGCATCAGATTTCGCGGTGGCAAGGGCTGGGGCAGCCACTGTGTCAGAGTTTGCTGCCGTTGGACTACCTGCCGTGTTAGTTCCGTACCCGGTAGGAAATGGTGAGCAGAGATTTAATGCGGAAGATTTAGTTGAAGCTGGGGGAGCCGTGCTGGTTGATGATGCTAACTTCACGCCGGAGTATGTTTCGCAAACTCTGTTACCGCTGCTTTCTAATCCGGCAAAGATTAAGGAAATGGCGGAGAGGTCATTCAGATTGGGTCTTCGAGATGGTTCAAAGCGCTTGCTCGCATTAGTCAATGCCGTAATAAAGAGCAACTGAGGCTTAGGCTGTATTTACTTCTTAGGAAACCATGACCATTAAGCCTGACTTATCGAAGCCGATTCCAGAAAAACTGGGAAAGGTTCACTTCATCGGCATCGGTGGCTCAGGTATGAGCGGTATCGCTAGAATGCTCATTCAAGCAGGACACACGGTCACCGGTAGCGATGTTCGTGAATCAAATAACATCGCAGAGCTTAGGAAACTTGGAGCTCAAATTGCCATCGGGCATGATGCCAAAAACCTAGGGGACTGTGATTCTGTAGTAGTCACTTCGGCGATCTGGCCGACCAACCCTGAGTATCTCTTAGCTCAAGAGAAGAAGCTTCCGATACTGCACCGCTCTCAAGCCTTGAAGTATCTGACCACAGGAAAGAAATTGATTTCAATCGCTGGGGCTCATGGAAAAACTACCAGCACAGGAATGGTCATCACTGGACTTCGTGGTCTCGGGGTTGACCCAAGTTTTGTCAACGGTGGGGTTATCGCAGCTTATGGCTCGTCATCGGCTGCTGGTGACTCGGACCTGTTCGTGATTGAGGCTGATGAATCGGATGGTTCTTTTCTCTACTACGACACCGCCGTAGCACTGATCACCAACATAGATCCGGACCACCTCGATCACTACGGTTCGTTAGAAAACTTTGAGAAGGAATTTGCTAGGTTCGCCAACGGAGCTAGCGACTTTGTGGTGATAAGCGCTGATGATCCTGGATCCGTTCGGGTCAAAGAGTTGATTACAGCTGAACATATTTACACGTTCGGTTTTAACGAAGCTGCTGAGGTAAGAATCACTGAACTTGATGCATCCTCGGCACGAGTTAGTTTCACTTTGAAATACCAGGGGGCGAGCTATTCAACCGAGCTCAGTGTTCCTGGCAAACACAACGCGATAAATGCTGCCGGCGCTTTCGCTGTTCTTGTTGGCTTAGGTTTTGACCCGAAGGAATCATTGACTGCGATCAGTAGCTTCGCAGGAACGGAACGAC
>JAURJV010000054.1 GCA_030832065.1 Rhodoluna sp.
TCAGAACTGGTGGAGACTCTTAGCTCAGTAGGAGTAAACCTCGGAATTGAGACTGATATTAGGCAAACCAATGATGAGAGCCAATTGATTGCTTGGTTGCACGAAGCCATTGATGGATCAATCAACGTAATCATCAACCCTGCCGCTTTCACCCATTATTCATACGCACTTAGAGATGCAGCTGCCATGGTGACATCTTCGGGCCTAAAGTTGATTGAAGTTCACATCTCGAATCCAAGCGCCAGAGAGGATTTCAGGCAGAAGTCCGTAATCTCTGGTGTTGCGAGTGGTGTTATTGCCGGTTTTGGAATGGATTCCTATGCCTTAGCCCTAAGACACTTAGCATCCTGATAAACTTTCTAAGGCTCAATGGCCTCAATCTCTAGCTAATAAGGCAAACAATGGCAACCAGCAACGATCTAAAAAACGGTATGGTCCTCAACATGGAGAACCAACTATGGACAGTAATCGAATTCCAGCACGTCAAGCCTGGCAAAGGCCCAGCTTTCGTGAGAACTAAGCTCAAGAACGTGCTCAGCGGTAAAGTTATCGACCGGACACTTAACGCTGGAGTCAAAATCGAAACTGCAACAGTCGATAAGAGGGAGATGCAGTACCTATACTCCGACGGTGATGGTTACGTATTCATGGACACCACAGATTACGACCAAGTCACGCTTTCTAATGAGCTAGTTGGTGACGCCATCAACTACCTGTTGGAGAATCAAATGGCAATTGTTGCCATGCATGAAGGTGCTCCTATTTATGTAGAGCTTCCAGCATCGGTCGTTCTACTAATCACTTTCACAGAACCTGGCTTACAGGGAGATCGCTCAAGTGGTGGAACTAAGCCAGCAACCTTGGAGACCGGCTTACAGATTCAAGTTCCATTGTTCGTAGAGCAAAACACTAAAGTCAAGGTAGACACCAGAACTGGTGAATACCTTGGCCGAGTTACTGACTAGTCCGTGAGCGCTAGAACAAAAGGACGTAAACGGGCCGTTGATGCATTGTATGCAGCCGAGCTCAGGGACGAGATGGCCACCGATCTGCTAAGCGCCACCAAACAAACAGTGGCGGACAGGCAGAACCAAGACGACATCTTTATTTTTGCTGAGCAGCTGGTCACAGGAGTACTAAGCAACCAGAATGAGATAGACGAGTTGATCGGCACCCTGTCTCAAAATTGGCCCATGGACAGGATGCCAGCGGTGGACAGGTCAATTCTGAGGGTGGCCACTTTTGAGCTGCTATACGGCACAGATACTCCGGCTGCCGTGGTAATCGCTGAAGCCGTTGAGCTTGCAGGGGAGTTATCTACAGAGGATTCGCCAGGATTTATAAACGGATTGTTGGCGAGCATTTCCGCGACTCGCAAGCCAATCTAGATTTATCGTTCATTTTTCCATTAGACTAACCAAAGCAAAAGTCCTTTAAAGGCGTCCTGTGAGGCGCAGAAGGAGTAGTGCATGACTGCACGCACCGTATTAGACGCGCAAGACATTGATCGCGCAATAGTGCGCATCTCTCACGAGATCGTTGAAGCCAATCATGGCACCGATAACCTCCTCATTCTAGGTATTCCAACCCGCGGAGTCTATTTGGCTAATCGAATCGCACAAGCGATAGCTAAAAACAACCCTGGCTTTGAACTAGAACATTCACTTGGCAGATTGGATGTGACGATGTTTCGGGATGACCTAAAGAGCCAACCGAATCGTGCCATTTCGCCAACCCAGATTCCAGTTTCCGACATAACAGACAGGACCGTTGTCTTAGTTGACGATGTGCTCTTCAGCGGCAGAACAATCAGAGCCGCCTTAGACGCTTTAGTAACCCACGGAAGACCAAAGGCAGTTCGGCTTGCAGTTCTCGTGGATAGAGGCCACCGCGAGCTTCCAATTAGGGCGGACTATGTAGGTAAGAACCTACCCACCAGCGTTACCGAAAGGATCTCCGTGAAATTGACTGAGACCGACGAAGAGCAGTCGGTGGTGATTACGCAATGAAGCACCTTTTGAGCATCGATGACGTGTCCAAGGACGAGGCACTAGCAATTCTGAACCTAGCGACAGAAATGCGAGAAGTTAATACTCGGGAAGTTCGGAAGCTACCTGCCCTGAATGGCAAAGTTGTTGCCAATCTATTCTTTGAAGATTCCACTCGAACGAGGATCTCCTTCGAGATTGCTGCAAAGAGACTTTCAGCTGACGTAGTGAACTTCACAGCTAAGGGCTCTTCTGTAAGCAAAGGTGAGTCACTAAAAGACACAGTCTTGACCCTTGAGGCTATGGGCGTGGACGCATTCGTGGTTAGACATCACCATTCAGGGGCCCCTCAAAAAATTGCAGCCAGCAACTGGTCTAAAGCAACTATTATCAACGGCGGTGACGGTACGCATGAACATCCCACCCAGGCTTTACTCGATGCGCTAACGATGAGAGTCAGACTAAAGGGAGCAAGCGATAGTGGTGATCTAGCGGGTGTGCGAGTACTAATTGTCGGAGACATCCTACACAGTCGCGTAGCAAGATCAAATGCCTTGTTGCTTAGGAAACTCGGTGCAATAGTTGCCTTCGCGGGGCCATCAACCCTGCTACCAAGAACTGCTACAACTTTGGTTGATGAGGTTTACTTCAACTTAGATGAAGCTCTAGAGAATAGTTTTGACGTGGTGATGATGCTAAGAGTGCAGTCGGAGCGGATGAACTCGTCCTTCGTGCCAAATTCAGTTGAATATACTGCGCTTTTCGGTCTGACCGATGAGAGGTTTGAGAACCTCGGGGGTAAGGCACTGATTATGCACCCCGGTCCGATGAACCGCGGGTTGGAAATCGCATCAAAAGTAGCCGATTCAGATTCATCTGCAATTTCCGAACAAGTATCTAACGGGGTAGCCGTGCGCATGGCTGTCCTCTATCGCCTTCTAGCTCAAGAAAGTAAATGAAATGAAATCAATCGTCATTAAGAATGCAACGCTTGCAAATGGAAGTGTCACGGATGTGCTTATAGATCAAGGTGTTGTGCAACAGCTAGGGGGTTCACTAAAAGGTGACCGAGTAATCAAAGGTGACGGTCTCATGTTGCTAGCAGGATTTGTTGACCTACACACTCATCTTCGTGAACCAGGGTTTGAAGCAAGCGAAACAGTACTAACTGGATCAAAAGCCGCGGCAGTTGGTGGATACACCGCTATTCACGCAATGGCTAACACAAACCCTGTCGCCGACAATGCAGCGGTAGTCGAACAAGTACATCGCCTTGGAGTCGATGCAGGTTATGTCGAGGTGCGACCAATCGGAGCGGTAACTCAGGGGCTTGAAGGTAATCAACTAGCTGATCTGGGTTTAATGAATAAATCAAAGGCTGGGGTAACAGTATTTAGTGACGACGGAAAGTGTGTGAGCGATGCCTTAGTTATGAGGCGCGCTCTCGAGTACGTGAAGAGTTTCGGTGGTGTGATTGCCCAGCATGCACAAGAACCAAGCTTGACGAAGAACTCCACCATGAATGAGGGAGCTAAAGCTTTGAAGCTTGGCCTCACCGGTTGGCCAGCTGTTGCTGAGGCAGGAATAATTGCGCGAGATGTGCTTCTAGCAGAAGCGACTGGATCAAGATTGCATATCTGTCACCTCTCAACAGCTGAGGCAGTAGATGTAGTCCGATGGGCTAAGAAGCGGGGAATTAACGTCACAGCAGAGGTGACACCACATCACTTGCTCCTAACCGAGGATGCCATCGGTGAATACAACACCGTCTACAAAGTAAACCCACCATTGCGAACAAATACTGATGTTGAAGCTGTAAGGGCCGCTGTCGCCGATGGCACCATTGATATTGTTGCCACCGACCACGCCCCACACGCTGCGGAAAGTAAGGATTGCGAATGGGGTGAAGCTGCCTTTGGTATGACTGGTCTGGAGACGGCTGCCGCGGTAGTTTATACAACACTGGTTAAGACTGGCCTAATCGACTGGGAGAAATTCCAATTCATAATGTCTACCAAACCAGCTGAAATTGGCGGCATTGCTGGCCATGGTCGTCCTATCGAAGCAGGTTCACCAGCGAACCTGGTTCTCTTTGACCCAAAGCATGAAGTAATTGTGTCTGGAAACACTCACAGCAAGAGTCAAAATAGTCCATACATCGGCATGACATTAACTGGAAAAGTTACACACACGATTTATAACGGGAGGCTCACGGTTACTGATGGTCGACTAGTTGAGTTGGAAGGAAACAATGCTTAAGTCTCGCTCCGCACTTCTTGTTCTAGAGGACGGCAAATACTTTACCGGCGTACCTTTCGGGGCCGAGGGTATAGCTCTTGGAGAGATAGTTTTCGCAACCGGTATGTCTGGCTATCAGGAAACATTAACCGATCCAAGCTATGCCGGTCAGATCGTCCTGCAAACTGCACCGCACATCGGTAACACTGGAATGAACGATAAGGACGAAGAGTCGGATCGGATCTGGGTCGCAGGTTATGTGGTTAGGGATGTATCCAGAATTGTCAGTAACTTTAGAAGCGAAAGATCACTCGAAGCGGATTTAATCCGAGACGGTGTCGTTGGAATCTCAGAGCTTGATACGAGAGCGCTTACGCTGCATTTACGCGAATTAGGAGTTATGCGCGCTGGAATATTTACCGGTCTTGAAGCAGAACAACAGCTTTCCAAGCTTGTTTCCAAAGTGCGAGAGAGCGAACCAATGGCTGGTCGCTCACTATCCGATGTTGTCTCCACAAGAGACAAGTACGTAATCTCCTCCGAGACTGAGCAATTCGGGAGAATCTCCATTCTAGACCTCGGAATTAAGCGATCAACAATTGAGAACATGGCTGCGCGGGGTCTTGAAGTTACTGTGTATCCTGCCAATAGCACAGTAGAGGAATTACTAAGTAATAATCCGGATGCAGTTTTCTATAGCAACGGTCCAGGTGACCCAAGTACCGCTGAGTCACAGGTGAAGACACTTCAGGAACTCTTGAAGCGACAAATTCCATTCTTTGGAATTTGTTTCGGCAATCAATTGCTAGGAAGGGCGCTTGGCTTTGAAACTTACAAGCTTGCGTTTGGACACAGGGGAATAAATCAACCGGTGTTGGACCGAAAGACGGGACGAGTTGAGGTCACCGCACACAATCACGGCTTTGCTGTCAAGGTGGATGGCGGAGAGGTGATTGATTCACCTGCTGGGTTTGGTCGAGTGCGAGTAAGTCACATCTGCCTGAATGATGACGTGGTTGAAGGATTAGAGTGCCTGGATCTTCCGGCTTACTCGGTCCAGTATCACCCTGAAGCTGCGGCGGGACCTCATGATGCCAACTACCTGTTCGACAGGCTTATCGAAATGATTACCGAAAACCGAAAGATCAAGGGA
>JAURJV010000055.1 GCA_030832065.1 Rhodoluna sp.
GGCACATAAAGAGACCACAGTCTGACCCCGTTGAAGGTGGCCCCGATTGCTCTAGCTTCTTGAGCTAGCTCTGGGCCAAATCCTGGCATGCCAGCAAAGCCAATCTCAACATCATCGGGCTGCATCTTGCTGGCGAAGGCCACCCCGTTCCACTGATTGAGCCCGTGCAGAACAACATGGTAGCCGGCATCTTCGAAGGCTTGTAAGGGGAATTGTTCAGGCTTGCACTTAATCTCCTGCATAGCCAGCACGTCAATGTCTGCTCTTTGCAGCCAATCAACAACACGGCCGACACGAGTTCGAATGGAGTTAACGTTATGAGTTGCTATGCGCACTACTTAAACTTAAGGCATGACCTTTACTTCGCCCAGCAAGCCCCGCCTCGTTGAACTCATCAAAGAACTTGCCGTGGTGCATGGCAGAGTAACCCTATCCAGCGGCATCGAAGCTGACTACTACGTCGACCTCAGAAGAGCAACACTGCACAACGAAGCAGCCCCGTTGATTGGCCAGGTCATGCTTGATCTTTTAGATCAAAACGGCATCACTGATTTTGATGCCATCGGTGGACTAACCATGGGTGCAGACCCGGTGGCAACAGCAGTGTTGCACCAGGCAAATGCTCGAGGAAGAAACATCGATGCTTTTGTTGTTCGCAAACAAGCTAAAGCCCACGGCATGGGAAGACAGGTTGAAGGTCCAGATGTCTCGGGAAGAAAAGCTGTTGTAGTGGAAGACACTTCAACAACCGGCGGCTCTCCGCTAACTGCATGTAAAGCGTTGGAAGAGGCAGGCGCAATTATTGTTGCGGTGGCAACTGTGGTTGATAGAGATACCGGCGCACAAAAAGTTATTGAGGATGCCGGTTACAAGTACTTAACCGCAGTAACGCTAGATGATCTAGGTTTGCGTTAGTACCTAATCAGGGTGCCTTTACCTCGGTAGGTTGTGTATCTAATCCAGTCAACGTTCAGTGATGCCTTCTGAATTGATTCATCAAGTGCCCCACCGTCGAAGTTACCACCGGTAGCAAGATTCAGTATCAAATAAAACTCCGCATTGAAAACCCAGGACTTAGGTGCAACTGAAGTTTTGGTGTGAGCTCCGACTAAATTACCGTCAACATAAAACTTAATACTGTTCGGCAACCAGTCGACTCGGTAAATGTGATATCCGGCAGTAAGTGGAGTGTTTCCTGAGAAGTAGTAATCGCTCAGTGCGTTACCACCGGAATAATCAGGACCGTGCAAGCTGGCCACCGAGTGATACTCTTGCGATCCTCTTGCTTCAACAATGTCAATTTCACCGCAGGATGGCCAGCCATCACAGGTTGATCTAGGGACACCTAGCATCCAGAAAGCAGGCCACATTCCTGTTCCTGGTGGAGTTTGAATTCTGGCGGAAATGGTTCCGTATTTGAATCCCAGCTTGCCGCGGGTAACAATCTTGGCGCTCGAATAGCGGCAGTCACCACACCAGTTAGTGATGTATTGATCTCTCGGATTATCTGGGTTCAGCTTTATGGCATTGATCACTAGGCGACCCTTGCCGTCCATCGCTATGTTGGCGCTCTTGCTGGTGTAATACTGTTGTTCCAGGTTTCCCCAGCCCATACCGTTACCCATGTCGTAGGACCAGAAACGCTCATCGACTTTGGTGCCGGCTTTCTTGTCAAAACTTTGCAGCCAGAGAGTCTTTTCGGTCGGGGTGGAAACCGCTTGGGCGGCAGCGTTAAAAGAGGTACTCGCCAGGCCTAAAATGGCCAAAATTACAACAATTCGCAGAGCTTTTTTCACGGCAACCTCTAATTCCTAGTATGCGTTACCAAAGATTACTTTTTGGTAACAGTTGACCTGATTTCGGCTTCTCGAATTGCTAAGAAACCGCTTTCACGCTTGACTTATCTTACTGTGAAACCGCTTTCGCAGTTTACTACAAACCTTACTCGTGAGGAAGTAGGCCTCCCCAATTTACCGTCGCACAACGGTAACTGGGGAGGCAAACCCTCGTCATAGGAGATCAAATGCTACGCACACGATTCAGCTTGAAGTCTGTTTCGGTAATTTCGGCCGCAGCTCTAGCTGTTGGACTATTAGGCGCTATTTCGCCAGCAAAAGCAGTAGTTGACTGCACTAACGCGACACAGAACACAGATGACTGTACTGTGCTGACGATCAATACTTTCGGTGACGTGATTCTTCCCGCTCTAGTTAGCGATTACAAAAGATTGCGCCCAGACATCAAATTGAGCATCAAGAAATCTGACCTTGATGCGCTAAACGGAACCGGCCTATATACACAGTGTGCTGCTGGTGGTGCTGGTAACCCAGATATCGCAGCTGTTGAAATCTCTTATTCAGGTTTCTGGAGACAATACCCACAGTGTTTCACTGACCTTAAGACCATGCGCACCACTGTTGGTAACAAGAGCGCAACTGAATTAAAGAAAGATTATCTAGCATGGCGCTGGGCTAACGGTGTTGGCTATAACGGATCAGTTATTGGTATTCCAACCGACGTCGGAGGCCTAGAAGTTGCCTACCGCTGGGATCTATTCAAACTTGCTGGCCTTCCTTATCAGAGAGATAAGGTAAGTGCTGCTTGGTCAACCTGGGATAAGTTCATCGCTTTTGGAAAACAGTTCCAGGCAAAGATTAAGACACCAGCATTTATTTCTGCTTATAAGCGGGCATTCAAGAAAACCACCGTTGAAACAAAAGGTTTCTTGGACAACGTTGGAACTATCTACCCAGCTGTGATGAACCAAGGTACTGAAAAGTACTACCGCAACAACGGAACAGCTACCGGTGTTTTGATTTACAAGACCAACCCGCAGGTTAAGAAAGCCTTCAACTACACAATTGCAGCTAGCAAGGCAGCCATCGGAACTCGTATCGGTCAGTTCTCTTCTGACTGGAACGTTGGTATGACTAAGGGCACCTTCGCTGTGATGCTTTCTCCTGCTTGGATGATGGAGTACATCAAGGGACAAGCCCCAGAGACCAGTGGTAAGTGGGACATCGCCAACATTCCTGGTGGTGGAGGTAACCAGGGTGGAAGCCAGCTAACCATCCCTAAGGGTGCAAAGAACAAGCAAGAAGCTTGGAACTTCATCGCATGGTACCTAGCTCCAGACCAACAGTTGAAAGCTTTCCGTGTCTACGGTTTGTTCCCATCCACTCCTTCGCTTTATACAGATCCAGATCTAGTTGGCTACAAGGACCCATTCTTTAACAACGCTCCAGTTGGAAAGATTTATGTTGATGGTGTGAAGAAACTAAAGCCAATCTTCGAAGGTAAGCTTCAGCGCTGCATCGACATGGCGATGGGATCAGCTATCTCACTCGTTGCCAACGGCAAAGAGAAAGACTCGAACAAGGCATTTGCCAAAGGAATAGCCGACGCCGGTAAGTGTAAATAGGGATAACTGAATGTCACAAGCAACAGTGGCTAAGCGGAATAACAAGCCGCCATCGCCGTGGAAGAGCGCTAACCCGAATCGCAAGATAAACAACCCGGGAGCAGTGCCCTCACTCAACGGTCGCTGGGGCTACATGTTCACGGCACCGTTTTTCGTGATGTTCTTGATCTTTGGTTTGGCACCGATTGTTTACTCTGTCTACATCGCCTTTTTCAATTGGGACGCGCTAGGCACACAGGAGTTCATCGGGCTAGCAAACTTCTCTGAACTGGTAGCTGATACCAGATTCTGGAATGCGATGATCAACACCTTTGACATCTGGCTACTTTCCACCATCCCGATGTTGGTGATGAGTATCGGTTTGGCAGCTATTCTGCACAATCCATTCCTCAAGGGCTCGACTTTCTGGCGAACCATTTTGTTGGTACCAAACATCACCTCTGTGCTAGCCATCGCAATCGTTTTCGGTCAGCTTTTCGGTCGCGACTTTGGAATGGTAAACATCGTCATCGGTGCTTTAGGTTTCGAACACGTTGACTTCGTGCAGGGGACAACATCAAGCCACATCGCCATTGCTTCGATGATTGTTTGGCGTTGGACTGGATATAACGCACTTATCTTCTTGGCTGCGATGCTTGCTATTCCAAATGAGCTTTACGAATCAGCTCAACTAGATGGTGCCGGTAAGTGGAAGCAATTTATTTATGTGACACTACCCTCGCTTCGTAACACCATAACCTTCGTCTTGATTGTTGGAACCATCGGCGGTCTTCAGGTGTTTGCCGAACCGCTGATCCTTGGTGGTTCATTCAACGGTGGTGACTCGGGTCAATTCTCAACTTTGACACTGTTCCTCTTTGAGCAGGCATTCGTTGCTTATAAGTGGGGATATGCAGCCGCAATTGGAATCATGATTACATTGATAGTTGCGATTGTGTCCATCATCAACTTCTTTATCACTAGACGTTTAGCAGGAGCACACAAATGACAGTAATTGCTAAACCAAACAAGCGACCTAAGTGGCAGAAGATGGGTGCCTGGGGATACATCGCCCTAGTCCTAACAACTCTGTTGTCGATCTTCCCGTTCTACTGGATGTTCATCGTAGCTTCGAACGGAACCGAAGAGATCAGCAAGATTCCACCGACACTTCTTCCAGGCCCGAGATTTTTCACAGTAGTGAACAACGTCTACGAAGCACTTCCGCAATTCAACCAAGCTCTGATTAACACTTTCTACGTTGGAACCGTTGTTGCTTTAGCCCAGGTGTTCTTTTCGGCTATCGCGGGTTTTGCTTTTGCCAAATTGAATTTCCGCGGTCAGAAATTCATGGTGCTCTTCGTTGTGCTAACCATGATGCTGCCTAGCCAACTAGGAATCATTCCTTTGTTCATGCTGATGGGCTGGGCTGGCTTAATTGATAGCCTCGGGGCACTTATTGTGCCGGCACTAGTTACCGCATTCGGTGTGTTCTGGATGCGGCAGGTAATCGATGCTCAGGTGCCTAACGAACTTCTGGAATCAGCCAGCATCGATGGTGCTGGAGTATTCCGCGCCTACTGGTCAATTGTTTTGCCAATCATCGCCCAGAGTAGCTTTGTGCTCGGCTTGTTCTCCTTCCTAGCGGTTTGGAACGACTTCCTCTGGCCCCTGCTGGTTCTAAACACCCCGGAGAATTTCACCGCGCAGGTGGCAGTGAACCAGTTAAAGAGTAGTTATGCGATTGACTACGCCTTGAACATGGGTGGAGCATTCCTTTCCACGGTTCCACTTTTGATTTTGTTCGTATTTGTTGGTCGCAGACTTGTCCGCGGAGTTATGGATGGAGCGGTTAAGGGGTAATTATGGGTTTTCCCGAAGATTTCAGCTGGGGTTCAGCAACAGCCTCATACCAGATTGAAGGCGCTTACCAAGACGGCGGCCGTTCGATGAGCATCTGGGATACCTTTAGCCACACCCCTGGCAAGGTATTTCAAGGTCACACCGGAGATGTAGCCTGCGATCACTACCACCGCTATGCCGAAGACATTAAGATCATGAAAGATCTTGGTATTCAGTCTTATCGTTTCTCGCTGGCTTGGCCAAGAATTATTCCTGGCGGCACTGGCGCTAGAGAAATGCACGGTATTGATTTCTATTCACGCCTAATCGATGCACTTCTCGATGCCGGAATTCAACCCACTGCAACTTTGTATCACTGGGATCTACCGCAGGTTCTCCAAGACAAGGGTGGCTGGGCAAACCGCGACATCGTCGGTTGGATTTCTGACTACGCAACTGTAGCGGCTGAAGAATTCGGTGACCGAGTCGCCAACTGGGTGACCATCAATGAACCTTGGTGTGTTACCTGGCTAGGTTATTTCTTCGGAGTACACGCTCCTGGTGTTAAAGACCTTGATCAGGCGATAGCTTCTAGCCACCACACTGCTCTAGCGCATGCTGAGATCACCAGAGCACTACGAGCTGTTCATCCAGAAATCCGTAGCGGTATTTCATTGAACATGACCAGTTACCGGGTAGATGATGAGAGCAACGCAGAATTACTTAAACTTCGCGATTACCAAGATGCCAACTTGAACCGTTGGTATCTGGATGCCCAAATCAAGGGCGAGTACCCAGCCAACCTAGTTGAGTTCTACGGTGATAAGTTGGCAAAGGTCGTCAAGCCAGGGGATATGGAAAAGCTAGTAATTGACAGCGAGTTCCTCGGCATCAACTACTACAGTGATTCTTTTATCGGCACTCCAACCAAGGAGCAGGTAGAGAAAAACGCTGGCTCATTCCTGTTCCCAATTAACTCTGATGGCACTCCGCCAGCTCCACACACCGACATGGGCTGGCCAATCACCCCGCAAGGCCTTGAAGACCTGCTCGTGCGCATTCACAAGGACTGGCCGGAGATCGAAGACATTGCGATCACCGAAAACGGTGCCGCCTACGATGACGGACCAGACGAGAACGGTCAGGTCAACGACGAGCGCCGGGTCGATTACTTGGTAAACCACTTGGATTCGGTTAGCCGGGCAATCGACAAGGGTGTTCCGGTAAAGGCCTACTACTACTGGTCATTGCTGGATAACTTTGAGTGGGCTGAAGGCTATGTGAAACGATTTGGTATCGTTTATGTCAATTTTGAAACATTACAGCGAATCCCGAAACTTTCAGCAAACGTTTACAGTAAAGTTATTGCGACAAACGGCTCTGTCCTAGAAAGCGTTAGGAAGAGCTAACACTTTACCTCCAGGAGGAACGAAGTTGGCCCCGATCGCAAGACCTACCTACGCGGTAATTGCAAGAACCGCAAACGTCTCAGAAGCTACGGTTTCCCGTGTTCTAAACGGTGACGATAGCGTTCACCCAGAGCGGGCCAGAAGAGTTCACGAGGCAGTTGAAAAGCTCGGCTACAAGAAAAATCGCGTTGCTTCGGCTCTAGCCTCCGGCCGCACTGGCTTAATTGCAGTGGTCATCGATGACGATCTTTCGGTATTCTCCGACCCGTTCTGGGGCACGGTGACCTCCGGGGTGAGCCGTGTGCTAATGGAGAATGGATTACAGACCGTTCTTATGGTTTCACCAGTTGGCTCAGCTGATGGCGGTGTTGCCCAGTATCTAAAATCCGGTGAGGTAGACGGGGCTATCTTTTTCGCCCTGCACAGCGATGCCCTGGTCACTAAATTACAAAAACAAGGCCTACCGCTGGTTATCACCGGAACCCCGCATTCAAGCAATGATGTTGCCTTCGTCGACACCGATAACTTTGGCGGCGGCTACGCTGCTACCAGGCACCTGATGAACCAAGGAGCTAAGAAGGTAGCGATTATTACTGGGGATATTGGTACTACAGCCGCAAAGCAGCGCTTAGACGGCTACCTTCAGGTATACCGTGAGAGCGGCCACGTCCCGGCTAAAGGATTGATCTGCGAAGGTGACTACTCTTTTGAATCAGGCCAGCAGCACGCTAAGAAACTAATTGCAGCTCATCCAGATGTTGATGGAATCTTCGCAAGCAACGACCTGATGGCTATGGGGGCGATGAGTGTCTTGCAAGACATGGGCATTGATGTTCCAGGCAAGGTCAGGGTGGTTGGCTTTGACGATTCGTTGATCGCCCAGACAGCCCGTCCAGCTTTGACCACTATTCGTCAGGACGTGGTGGCCCTAGGTGAGGCAGCCGGAACACTTATGATCGCTCAGTTGAATGGCCAGGATGTTGAGCCGGTAATTCTTCCCACAGACCTTGTAGTCAGGGCTAGCGCCTAGATAACAAATTGGTAAAGACCCGCGAAACCGCTTTCACGGGCTTATTTCCTAAATTAGTCTGATTTTAGGAAGTGTGTGCGCGCTCCGATAGAACGTGAAGTAAACGCGCACGCCGCTTAAATCTCGTCCTTCGAACGCTCCTTCCTAAATTAGACGAAGGAAATTTTCGATGAAACTAAATACCAAGAAATTTGGTGCTTTCGCAGCAACCCTGGCCCTATCACTACTTAGCGTCGGCGTTATTTCTGCTCCAGCAAGAGCTGCCGACTGTCCTTATCCAGTGACAGATCAAACTTCAAATGACAACCCGAAAGCAAATATTCGATTGGTTAGCCCGGTACTTACCGACAGCAACTCAATCCGTCGCTACGATTTCGAAGGTCAGTTCACTCTCGACTGTGACTGGTTCGGTGTCGGTATGCGCTTCAACCAGGTTTATGTTCCATTCGGTTTGAATACAACTTTAACTTTCCAAGCTACTTCTCCAGCTGGAGCGCCACTGGCAAACCAGAAGGTAACCCTTCGTGCGAACAAGGGATACTCCAGTTCGAATGCAAACATCCGAGTAAATGGAATCAAGGCTAGACCTGCCCCATCGACTGCGGCTGACGGTGCAAGCGTTTTTGGTAACACCGATTCGAATGGAATGATTTCCTTCCACATCACTTCTCCAGATGACTGTGAAGCTTACGGTGGTGTCTTGCCTGCAGCTCCAACCAGGCTCGATGCAGACACACCAAATGACAGAAACCAGAGCCCAATGACTGACTGCTACAGCCAGTTACTACCTTCAATCAACGGCGAGAAATTAGACTCAGCAGATTTCGTTGAGCTGCACTACTTCGACTCTTCGGCTCTAACTTACGGAACTGAAGAAGCCGAAATCAAACTTCTAGCCCCATTACTTGATGATTCAAACTCAATTGCAGGTGACGGAGTAGTTCAGGCTTATGTTCCTGTTACTACAAAGCAGGTAGTTGCTTTCCAAGCACTAAAGCCAGATGGTAGCTGGGCTAGAAATGTTGACGTTAGAGTTCGAGTCAACCTTGCTGATTCGGGAGCAACCGCTAAAGTTTCTGCAGGTATCGTTGGTAACTCTGCTAATGGCTCTGCAACAGTGCTTACAGCAGCAGATCAGCTGAAGACAGCCGAAGATCAACTGGTGCTCAGTGGAAAGACCGATGCTTTTGGTATCGTGACTTTCTACCTGAATAACCTAGATACTTTGGCACCAGCTGCACCGGCTACTAAGACCACACCGGTTCCGACCGAAGGCGCGAAGTTTGCCAGAGTGTTTGCTGAGGTTCTAAATAAGACCAGCATTGGTTCAGCACTTGAGCTGCACTACTACAAGCCAGTCCCACCAACCTCAATCACGATTACCGCATCTGGTCGCAAGATCACTGTTGTAATCAACAACGCAATTGGTAAGACTTCAACAGTTAGCATCACTGGAAAGGCAAAGGCTTACGTCAAGCCAACCAGCTCCAAGAAGGTGCTTACTTACACTGTGACTAAGGGTGTGAAGAAGATCACCGTTACCGCTAATGGTAAGACTGTAACCAAGACCTTTACCATCAAGTAATTAGTTCAAGGATTTAGCCGGCTATGAAAGTAGCCGGCTTTTTCTTTTAAAGTAGGTCGGCGATGGAGTTTAGAATCTCGTTTGGTCTAAACGGATACTTGTTTATTTCCGCATCATCGGCAATACCGGTGAGCACCAAGACTGTGTGAAGGCCGGCTTCAATACCGGCGACGATATCGGTATCCATGCGATCGCCAATCATCCCGGTGGTTTCGGAGTGAGCATTAATTTTGTTCATCGCTGATCTAAACATCATCGGGTTAGGCTTACCAACCACATACGGATCTTTACCGGTTGCCTTGGTAATAAGAGCTGCTACCGATCCGGCAGCAGGAAGCGGTCCTTCAGCTGAAGGTCCAGTGGCGTCAGGGTTAGTTGCGATAAATCTAGCGCCGTTATTTATAAGCCTGATTGCCTTAGTAAGTGAATCAAAGTTAAAGCTTCTGGTTTCACCTAAAACAACATAGTCAGGGTTCACATCGGTCATGATGTATCCGATTTCATGCATGGCGGTAGTTAGACCGGCTTCGCCTAATACATAGGCGGAGCCTTTTGGTTTTTGTGAAGCGATGAAATCTGCTGTGGCTAGAGCGGAAGTCCAAATTGAATCTGAAGGGATGTCTAGGCCAGTTGCTTTTAGTCTGGCTGCCAGATCTCTCGGCGTATACATCGAGTTGTTGGTGAGCACTAAGAATCGAAGGCCCTGGTCTCGCCAGGATTTGATGACATCGGCTGCTCCCGGCAGGGCTTGCCCTTCGTGGACCAAAACCCCGTCCATGTCAGTTAACCAACACTCTATTTTTCTTTTTTCAGCCATAACTCAATGTTACCTGCAACAAAGTTAGGCTTTAGGTGATGTCCGGTAAAGAACAAGAAAACAATCCAAGTCATGAACTCTCAACTTGGGGAGTTGGGCCTTGGCAAGGTGATTGGCCTGATCTAACTGACTCTGTTTACGATGAAGAGCTGCTAGCAAACGGTGATACCAGAAACGTTGTTGATAAGTATCGCTATTGGAAGATGGAAGCGATAGTCAAAGACTTAGACAGCAAAAGACATGAGTTTCACGTCGCTATTGAGAACTGGCAGCATGATCTAAACATCGGGTCGATTGTCAGAAATGCTAATGCCTTTCTAGCTAAAGAAGTTCACATCATCGGCAATAAGCGATGGAACAGGCGAGGTGCGATGGTCACCGACCGCTACCAACACATCCGGCACCACAATACAGTTGAAGAGCTCATCGCCTGGGCTAAATCAGAAAAGCTTCCAATTATCGCCATTGATAACGTCCCTGGCTGCCAAAAGATTGAGCAATTTAAGCTACCCAAAGCGTGTGTATTCCTATTTGGCCAGGAAGGCCCTGGGTTAAGCGATGAGGCCATCAAGGCCAGCGATGTAGTGCTTGAAATAACCCAGTTCGGCTCTACCAGGTCGATAAACGCCTCAGCTGCTGCAGCTATCACCATGCACGCATGGATACAGCAACACGTCTTCGGGTAAACTTGTCCTGTGCCCTTTTGGCCCAACGCCCCTGAATTAGAAAAGAGAATGCTATGCCTGCTTTCGTGATTGTAGGAGCACAGTGGGGAGATGAAGGCAAGGGCAAAGCCACTGATTTGTTGGCTGAACACATCCAATACGTTGTTAAGTTCAATGGTGGTAACAACGCAGGTCACACTGTAGTTATCGGTGATGAAAAGTATGCACTGCATCTTCTGCCATCTGGAATTTTGACACCAGGAGTTATTCCAGTAATTGCAAACGGCGTGGTAATTGATCTGCAAGTTCTGTTTGAAGAAATTGACGCTTTGAATGCTAGAGGCATCGACACCAGCCGTTTACGAGTATCAGCTAACGCTCATGTCATTACTCCTTATCACGTATCTCTAGATAAGACTGCTGAACGATTCTTGGGTAAGCGTGCTATTGGAACTACTGGAAGAGGCATTGGTCCAACCTATGCAGATAAGATCAACCGCGTAGGAATTCGAATCCAGGACCTCTTCGATGAATCTATTCTTCGCCAAAAAGTTGAAGCAGCGCTAGTTCAGAAGAACCAGCTGCTAACCAAGGTTTTCAATAGAGCTGCAATCCGCGCTGAAGAAGTTGTAAGCGAACTACTGAGCTACACCGAACGACTTCGTCCATTAGTTGCAGACACTGCACTCGAACTACATCAAGCAATCGAGGCAGGTAAGAACGTATTGTTTGAAGGCGGTCAGGCAACCATGTTGGATGTTGACCACGGAACCTATCCGTTTGTTACTTCATCAAATGCAACTGCAGGTGGAGCAGCAACAGGATCTGGTATTGGTCCTGGTTTATTCCAGAACGTAATTGGAATTGTTAAGGCATACACAACTCGTGTTGGTGCCGGACCATTCCCAACTGAGTTATTTGACGAGTGGGGTGAACTACTTCGTAAGACCGGTCATGAATTTGGAACAACAACTGGCCGACCTCGTCGCTGCGGCTGGTATGACGCACCGATCGCTCGTTACTCAGCTCGCATCAACGGCCTCACTGATTTTGTGCTGACTAAGCTCGATGTCTTAACTGGCATTAAAGAGATTCCAGTTTGTGTTGCCTACGATGTTGATGGAGTCAGGCACGATGAGTTGCCGGTGTCACAAAGTGATTTCCACCATGCTAAGCCAATCTATGAAAACTTCCCAGGTTGGGAAGAGGACATCACCGGTTGCAAGAAATTTGAAGAACTGCCCGTCAATGCGCAAAACTATGTCAGAGCGCTAGAGAAGATGAGCAACTGTCGTATCTCAGCTATCGGTGTTGGACCGGATCGCGATGCGATTATTGTCCTTCACAGCATGCTTGGCTAAGGCTGACAGGTCTTATCGCTTATTTTCTTATTCGAGACAAAGTAGTCAACTAGAACCTTGTTCAAGCACGAACTGCTATAGCTAGCCAGTGGCGCATGCTCTGCCCCATCGACCGATATAAGTGGAGAGCTAAGTAAGCTGGCGGTTTCTTTCGAGAATGCATACGGGGTAACCGACTCTCTCATCGAACCAATAACTAGAAGCTCTTTACCGGAGGTATTGACCCTAGCCAACGGCTCAGTTGGTGGGTCTGGGATTTCTGGGTCTGCTAGTGCTATCTTCTTCCAGTCCAGCCCAAGTGGCTCACCGAAGTATTCATAACCTGAAGAATCGTTATTTAGTTTCCACCATCTCGGTGCAACTTGCTTTACCTCAGCCGAAAGTGTCTTCTGTTCGGCAACACTTAGCTCAGCTGGGGAGTAATCCATGGAATTAACTATGGTCATGACCTCAAAGGAGTTATCTCTAACCAGGTTCTTTTCTTCAAGGCTGGATCCTTCTAGCGAATTAGGGTCGTAGCCATCCAGCGTGAAGCCGTACCATTCAAAACTATCGTTATAGCCTTGGGCTAGCTCACCCATCGCCTGAACGAAGGCCTTATTGGCATCTTCCTCCGGTAGATAATTCATCGTGGTGATTCCTCTAATCAACATGGATTCAGAGCTAATCATTTTGCCAGGGACATCGGAACTCGGCTCTATTCCAGCAAAGCCAACTAGTTTGTTGTCATCGGCAAGTTGTCGGTATTCCAAGAGTTCTGCAAAAGCGGCATCAACACTCATGCCAGCTTGCTCCGCATAGTATTTCAAAAGCCTATTCAACATCGCTTCTTGAGCTTTGTAATCTTCTAAAGCTGAAGCAATTAGATCGTCACGTGAAGAGGTCGGACTATCCAGCACAATTTTGCCGACTGATTCAGGGTAGGTAGAAACGTATAGGCCTGCAATTGTTGTTCCATAACTTGAACCGATGAAGTTCAACGGCTCGTCCTCTAGTAATACCTCACGCATGATTTCAAGATCGGTAACAACATTCTCGGTTGAAAGCGTCCACCAGTAGGGGTTTCGATCGACACAGTCTTGGAAGTATTCATCATTCAGTTTCAATGAGTCTTTATATTCACTGAGCGATGCAGGGGAGCCTTCGCCTTCGAAGTAGGTGCGGAAATCTAAGGTGTCAGAACATTTGATTTCTGTTCCATCACTGAAATCAGAGTCACCAACACCTCTTGGGTCAAAACCAACGATGTTGTAATACTTGGTTAGCTCTTCCGGGAAGTTCGACCACTGCAGTTGCTCGATGCCGGATGCGCCTGGGCCACCGGGGTTAATAAATATTGTGCCCATGTAGTTTTCTGCAGAGGCTGTATTTAGCCGCATCATCTTGATTAGAAACTTCGGGCTATCGGAAATGTTTTCGTAATCCGCTGGCACTAAAACCGACGCACAATCAACAGTTTCTGTTGAGCTGAATAATTCACTTTGGCGACTGGTCTCAAGATTCAGCTCAGCATCGCATTTTTCCCAGGAGACATTTTGTGCCTTGAAATCTTCGATGGTGTCTAGAGCGGAATCATTACCCAGTGAACAGGAAGACAATGGGCTTATTAGCAGAGCGCCGACAGCCAGACTGATTAGGATTTTTGGTAGTTTCATGCTGCCCCACATTTCATTGAAGTTATTTTGAGTCTAATTAGTAATTAGCGGTGATGCTCATCTTCATCATCGGAGCCGAATCCCGGGTAGCCGTAATTGTGGTGCCTGATGTCATCCTCAAGGCTGTCGTAGGGGTCAGAAAAGTCGGTATCTTGGGCTTTAGTTGTTGTCGATTGGCTAGTCCCTTGATTGTTCCATAGGCTCCAGCCAGCAAATAACACTCCACCTACTATCGGTAACACCAATAGCCAGGGGTTGAAGACTATTAGAGCTAGCAGGGAAGCCAAGCCAACTACTAGAGCTCCAATTTTCAACTTAGATTTCACACCAACTCCTATGATTTGAAACAAAGATAGCCTAAACCTAGGACAATTGACTCATGCAAGATTTTGAGGATTGGGAAGTAGACACCGATCAGGTGCGCACCGAACCGCCCGGTGGCCGGCTAACACTCACGGCTATCTTGTATTACCCAGATATTTTGGATCTAAGACTCGCAGGCTATGAGTTAGAACGTTTCGAGAGCCTGTTATTTGCTCTAGATAGTGCAAGCTACAGAAAAGCCTTGAGAGTATCCAGCATGCTAAATCGATCTGATGCCTCGCCTATTTGGAATAGGCACCGAGCCAATCAGATCGAGTTATTGGTTCTAGATTCAATCCATGAGTATGGCTTAGCCCAGGTTCCGCAACTTCTCAGAATGATTCTGGGTAGGGTCTATGAAGGTTCCTTACAGAGCTATCTAACTATTGACCTAGTTGAAGTCTTTTACTGGGCCTGCCTAGCCGAGGTGGCTAGGGATTATGCCTGGCGTGATTCGAGGCTGAACGAATGGGCTGATTACCTGAGCTACCCGGTCAGAAATGTTTTTGAACTCTAACTATTCACCAGCGGTGTAGTTTTTACCTCTGACCTCACCCAGGCGATCCATTACGGCAAATAGCACACCGGATACCACGAAGGTTAGATGCAGGACAATTCGCCAAATGGTGCCCTGGCCAACCTCTGCATCATTGCCCAGGTTAGATAGCTCGATGAAATCTTTTAGTAGTTCGATAACTGACAGCGCTACCAGTGAACCAATTAGCTTTAGCTTTAGACCGCTAAAGTCAATAGTTCCCATCCAGGATGGCCTATCGGTGCTGTTCTCAGCAATTTCAATCTTGCTAACAAAGTTCTCGTAACCTGCAAAGAGAATAATCAGCACTAGGTTACCTAGCAGCACTAGGTCTAAAAGACTTAGTAATGACAGAGTGAACTCGTGAACGTCAGACCCCTCGATGTGTGTTGCCATATGGATGAACTCTTGTGCGTAACGCCAGAGCAGGAGCACAAGTGCTGCTACTAGACCTATGTACAGAGGCATCAGTAGCCATCTAGCACCAAAGATAAAAACTTCTAGGAAATGCTGAAATTTCTTCATGTTTGGAGTCTATGTGAGCCCTTGTCTAGAACTCAGCAAATTCTTCATGATGGAGGGTCAATATTTAATCAAAATGGAATGCTATTGTCGCCAATTGGAGACGGATTTTGCCTATTCTGTCTAAGTGTTCAAATTTATGTAAAACGGCACTAGGAGTACCTATGTATGCAGCAATAGCCCGAAACAAGCGAAACACGGTCATAATCATCTGCTTATTTTTAGCTTTTTTCACAGGAGTCGCAGCTCTGTTGTCTTGGTGGCTTCAGAACATCTGGATTGGGATTGGCCTAATTGGTTTCATGCTTGTTTATGCGGTAGTTCAGTATTATTTTGCATCAAACATGGCCATGGGTATAGCTGGTGGAGTCCGGATCGACAAAGACAGCCACCCAAAACTGTGGCGCACGGTTGAGAACCTTGCTATTAGTGAAGGCATGCCAATGCCAAAGGTCTACCTAATAAAAGACGAGTCGATAAACGCAATGGCTATCGGAAGGGATCCTTGGCATGCTCACGTAGGTGCCACTGAAGGGCTACTACGTATCACAGAAAAGTATGAACTCGAGGGTGTCATGGCTCACGAGATGGCTCATATAAAAAACTATGACACACGGGTCAAGTTGATTGTCTTTGGGTTAGTTGGAGCAATATCGGCATTGGCCCAATTTTGCTTTCTTTTTATTCTTGGATTATTCGCTGGAAGTCAAAATGGTAAGCAACGCAGCCTATTTTTGACTGTTTTGTTCTTTCCCGTTGCGCTGGTGCTCTTGGCAATAGGGATAGTGTCTTGGTTCATCTCCTTCCTGCTAGGTCCGATTATCATGAATGGGGTATCCAGGCAGCGCGAGTATTTAGCGGATGCTACAGGTGCGCTTATGACTCGCCACCCAGAAGCGCTAATGTCTGCATTACAAAAAATGGAATTATTCAGTCAAGCCCCAGCACGAAAGAACAAAGCCACTGCCGCGATGTTTTTCACAAACCCATTCCGCAGAGGTTTGTTTGCACGGCTCTTATCGAGCCATCCAGAAACCGACGACCGAATAGCTCGTTTAGCTCAGATTGCTCAAGACTTCTAACTAATCACCATAGTGGAGAATCATGTCAGCACCCCGGTCTGGGTGGTAAGACCAACTCAGCTTTATGCCCTCGTACTCTGCAGTCTGGCGGCCCATAAGTGAGTTGGTGTTGCTGATCTCTTCTCTTATATATTGAGGGACCTCTAGGGCATCTAGTATGCAGTTCATGTCAGAGTAACTCGCCCCGGACCAATCTTCTTCACCCATGGTGTCAATTGTTAGAGTAGTGCCTCCGTCCGATAAGGCAATTCCTGAGGTTTCGCCGCATGTTTCTTGAGCTTTTTCAAATTTATTGAAGCCCAACGAGCACGCAGAGATGGTTAGCGCCAAAGGTAGCGCGATGACCGCACCTAGAATTCTGTTTTTTGATTTCATCTTGTATTCCTTCTAATTTGTAAATGGGCATTCTGGATTACCTGAGTAAATAAGCGCGCAGGCATTTACCAGTCTTTTGGCCGCGGAAATACCATCTGCCACGTCCATAAAGTTTTCTTTGATGGTTTCGTCAATCAATTTCTCTGGGACTAGGCGCCGCCAAGAAACTATGCCAAGAACTCTAGCCTGGCTATCAAGTAGAGGTCCACCACTGTTGCCAGGATTTGTCGCTGCGTCAGTGTAGTACTCGCTATCCGTGACTTTGGTGATGATACCCAAAGTCGCGTAATCAATCTGGTCAATCGGGTTTCCAACTTCAACAACCCAGTCGCCAACCTGCGCTGCTGGAGCAGCCTCTAATGCCGGTAACTTTGCTTTCATGTATATCAAAGCCATGTCTGCGATGGTTTCGAGCTGGTCTTCATCGACGACACCGATTGGGTCTTTCTTGAACAAGATTCCCATGAAGGTGCGCCCAGATGCCACAACAGGGACCTTATCGCCAGCTTTACAATCGTCAAAAATATGTGCAGCAGTGAATATAGCCGTTTGGTAACCGTCTGGTAGGGGCACATCGATACCAACACCAGTTCCAAATGCCGAACCGCAAGACACCTCAAAAGTGGCTGGTCTAGCTTTGCTCACCACAGCGCTGGCATCAATTTTTTGTTTTTGCAGATCGATTACCTGGAAACAAAGCACGACGATGGTAGCAATTGAAGCTATGGCAATGGTGGGTGCCACCCAACTAGGTAGGTTAAAGGTAGAGCCTGTTTTGATGTTGAAGGAATCCTCATTCGCCAAATGCCCCCAAATACCGTTAGTGTCTCTCCTTCTTCTCCTCAGTGACTTGAACGAGACACCTGTTCCGGGTTTCTTAGCCATTAGTTAGACACTTCTACTCTGCGACAAAGCCTTTGCAAGTCGAGGTCAACTGCTCCGGAGGCGGACCATTCTGTACCACAAGTGCCTCCGCCAGACGAGCTTATTGCTCCACTAAATCCGGCAGCCCTGATCAAGCGCGCAAATGCGGCAGCACGCTTTTTGGTCAGGGCTAGGTTAGTTTTGTCAATCTCGACTTTCTGCTTTTCGTACTGCGACCTGTCTTTACCAGCTGCGGCAAAACCCGTAACTTCGAGTTCGTCACAGCCCTTACCTTTGAATTGCGCAGCTATTAGCTTCGCTGCAGATTGTGCCTTTGAAATGTTTACAAAATTATCGGAATCAGGCTTAAATTCAACCCCGTCTTCCTCGTAAAGCCTCACCAACTTGCAGGTCTTTACTTCAAACGAGGGCACTTGGATAGCATTAGGGTGCGGTTCGCCAGCACCACAGAGTGCACAAATTTCTCCAATTTTACCGTTGCCAAGTTCAATAACTTGCTTCCAGAATGACTCCAAAGAGGTCGCCGCCTTTTCAGAAAGTGCTTGGTTCACACCATCAACCTGGCCCATACCAAACCAATGAACTTCGGCTCCCGCCAAATCTGGGATCTCACCGATCCCTTTTAGTCCGAGAGCGAGAAGGCGGGCCGATGATTCTGACTTGGGGAATTGCCCCGGCTCTTGCATTTGAATAGCGCCTTTGGTTTGAATCCCATTCCCCAGAATGAAAATCGTTTTGGGGCCAGACACGGTAAGTTGATCCGCAGCCACACTTAGTGCCTTAAGTAGGTCTGTACCTTCATAAGTTTTAATTTGGTCCTGGGTGCGCTTGAAACTTCCAGCTGCACACTTATTGGCAAGCCTGAAAACCCCAAAAGAACTGTCAATCGCGCTGGTTATGTCGTAAGGTGAGTCACCCAGCGGTTGCACTGATCTTTTAGCCACTAGACGGGGGTTACCATCGGCAAGCACGACAGAGATTTCTCTACCTTTAGCCTCCGCTAATTTCTTTTCAGGAAGAGACCCGCCCAGCGTTTCTTTAATTTTTGTTTCTGACCTCGTAACGATAGTCGTGAAGTCAACGAAGTTGTTGGTAGGGGCGAGTATCGTTACGGTTTGAGAGGGAATAGTTGCTGGGGCTTTTTGGATACCCTCTATGTTGCAGTAATTTGAGGAGTCGCCCTCGGAGACTTCCATGCCGGGCTCTAAAGGCGGCTGGCAACCGGTTAACAAGACTGATAATGAGGCTAGACCTGCTAAGGCTAACTTTATGCGACTGATTTTATGCATTAACCAGCAACCCTTTTTGATCTTCTGATTCTGAACTTTGTGTCGGGCAGGTACTCTGTTGTGAATTCTGGCGTTCCAAGCTGATTCACCAGGGCCCTTCGATAAACCGACTTTGCGGCTTCTCCGACCTGCGGGTAACTGGCAGCTCTTTTATCCCACTGATCTTCAATGAATTGCAGAGTTTTGGACTCCTGTTCCAATGCCTTTCTCGCAGCGTCAAGCTCACTTTCCGAACGTCTTAGGGCCCGCCTCTTCGCAAAGTAGACGTACTTGAGCCTAGAGAACCGACTTCGATGTGGGTTGTGGTCCATAGCCCTAATCATCAGAAACGCCCCAAGTCCGATAAGAATCATCACACTGAAGACATAAACAACGACTTCTAAGGGCCAAAATTCCATAGGCTTCTGATAGCGAGCTACGTAGAACTCCTTAATTAGGTTTGTTCTCAAAACTGTCATGGCAGCGACATAGGCTAGCCAAGCGACGCCGACACCAAATGCAACTAGAGTGTCCTTCCGCCGGCTAACATCTTGTCCCTTACTTCGTGCGTTAGCGATTGAACGCCCCACAAGGTGGGGGAAAAGTATTTGAACTCCAATCGCCGGGAATGAAAGCCAGAACGCTTCGCTCTCATTCATAGTGATCGCTCTCAGGGACAGAAATACCACGAATGCGTCGGCAAGAGCAATGACTACAAATATTCCCCACTCTTTTAGCTTTTCGTAAAAATGCCTCGCACCTGAGGTTGTGTCCGGCGCGACGCCTTCCCAGAATCCGCCATCTTCACCTTTTTTTGAGCCAGTGAGAAATTCGTATTCCTTGCCAAGGTCTTCCGTTATAGCGGCGAGCTCTTCATTTGCATCTTCTACTTCTCGTTCCTTTGCCGTAATAACGGCTTCAAAGTACTGCATGTTTAATTTGCTCTGAATCGAAGCCCTGCTCTTTCGCTCGGCCGTTCGACTTTGCTGAAGCGTTAGAACTTCCTGAACACCATCTTCATAAGGCATCTGCTCATAGCCCTCTTCTGAGAACAGGAATTCGTCGTAAGCCTTAGAGTTTTTGTCTGCTTCGGCTGCTTGAGTTCCTAAGGCAATAAAAACATTGTCATCAATATCAGCTGGCAGGTCAGGCAGGGACAGCAGAATCTTCTTCGCCTGGCGCTTGATTTTCCTACGCCAAAATATGTCGGCCATTATTTAGCGTGACTTCCTTAGAGGCAGTTCTTTCTCAAACTGATCTAATTCGGTTTCTGGCACGGTCCTGTAGACAGGTATTTCCGCTGATGCAGCCTCCACTTCAACTTTGAGTTTTCTAGAACGAGCTTGGTTGTAGATTGCAACCTTCTGGCGATAGAGATTTTCCCATAGCGGCTTTACCTCATCTGCTCGGCGGATTAACGCAAGACCTGTTTCTTTATTTGCGGCATATTGAGATCTCAAATCCGATTCTTCTTGCTCTAGCGAAGCAAGACGCAAAGATGCGGCTTTCTGTTGGCGTCCCGTCTTACCCATGTTTGTTTTCTGCTTATCAATCTTCGTGAAAAGTAGATCAAGTTCAGCTTCAATTCTGGAATTACCAGTTACATAAGGGGAAGTAACCCTTAACAGCCAATCATTGAGAGCAATCTCGCCTCGTTGAGAAAAAGACTCGAATTCATTTACCGCTTGGGTTCTTGTGAAGTCCATAAGAGTTCGGTTACGGCGGGCATCCTTGCGCCCAGCTCTTGTGATTCTCAGAACCTCAAATGCGCTTGGTTTTTTTGGCACTATCGGATTATTAAATGAATTTTTCTTAGCCACTTGAACCTCACTTGTTGGCTTGTTCCCATAAGGGGCGTTATCAATAACTTTTTAACCTTAGTGCCGTTGCCAGAGGGGGACAAGCAAAATTTTTAAATCGAAACTTTCCGTTCCAAAATGTTATAAATAACGTGTTGTTCCCAATTATTATTGGGACTTATCGTTAATTCTTTTCGGGCTCCACATAATTGCCGGTTTACCGGGCCTGCTTCGGTCCAGGTTTCCGCTTTCGGATATGAAGTCCAGATTCATAACGTTCCTGCGGAATAAGTCGCGCTGGATGCGCTCACCTCGGCAAACTTCGGTGAGTTCCTGTAGATCGCTCAATCTAAATTCCTCACTGAGGGGATTTAGACCAAAGAAAGAGAAGGGGTCAATTCTTGAGTCGAAAGCGTGCCTAAGCTTTCGCCAAGCATAGAAGACCATGTCATCGTGGTCCAAGGCAAGTATTGGGCCGCTCGGGATGTCTTTAGTAAGCGTCTTCTGGTGACCGCTTTTTAGCGAAGGGCTCGGCATTGTTCTATAGCCGAATCTAGAGACCCCATCGTAGATCTCTAGTGGCCCGAAGTTCTGAACGAATTGATCAATTGAATGCTGCGAGTTGACAAGCTCCAACCCCACTTGGTCCCGCCCACCAAGGAATCTGCGGATATCTTCAAAGTTCACAATTGACCAGTAGGCAAATGAAAGCGCTCTGCCTCGTGGGTCTCGACCAGGTGCATCGAATGTTCCCAGTTGTCGCAACTTGGCCTTGATGGTATTGAAATCAAGTCCTAACCGGTCATATGCGATTCGCTGGGATGCCTCTGAGAGTGTTTCGTTGAACCCGAGGTGCCCGCCGGGAAGAACTCTCTTGCCTTTGAAGTATTCATTAAGGTCGGCAGAGGCAGCCACCGTCAAAACAAATAATGAAAGCCCAGAGTGTGCTTCTGGATTGCTATCACCGAAGGAAACCATGCTCTTATCCCACATAAGGCTGGGCATGGTAGCTGGATCAGCCACAGTAAAGATGACTAGGTCTACAGCTCCAGGATTCCAAATGTCAGCGCTCATGATTAGTATTTAGCATACTACAGAATAATTTGATAATTTATAGACAAATTAGGGAATAATTTGAGCAATAACGCGTTTATTATGGTATGGTTAACACAGATACTTCGGAAGGAAGTGATATAGCAGTGATTACACCACGTATAGAGCACAACAAGTGCCAGGTTGGGAAACCAACCGCATTAGGTCTCATGTTTGAGATCACCGCGCCGGTTGCCCCGGTTATAGAGGCAACCAAGCACAAGGCCAAAGCTTTGGTCTTCGTCATCGACCGTTCCGGTTCGATGTCAGGCGGTCGTCTGGAGTCTGTCAAGGCAGTCCTAGAGGAAACGCTACCTAGGTTAAACCCAGAAGATCACATCGCCATCGTCAGCTTTGATGATGTTGCTGTGGTCAACCTGCCGCTAGCCACCATCAAGAACCTGGATCTCAAAAATGTTCGCAAGATCATTTCTGATATTCACACCGGTGGATCAACCAACCTCGAGGCTGGTTACCGACTAGGACTCAAAGAGGCTGAGAAGGTTACCGATGGCGTCGAGACCACGGTTATCGTACTTAGCGATGGCCAGGCCAACGCCGGGGAGACTGATCCTCAGGCTCTAAGCCACATCGCTACTGCTGCAACTGAGCACCTTGTCACCACTTCGACCATCGGCATTGGTCAAGGTTATGACGAGGACGTTCTAGGTGCTCTAGCTGATGGTGGAAACGGAAACCACATTGCAGGTATCACTCAAGGTGAGGCAGTCGATGGTTTGCAGTCAGAAATTGATGGCTTGCTTACTAAGACCATGGTTGATGTCACCTTTGAGATTGTGATTGGTCCAGACTTCACTGGCAACGGCAGCAAGATCAAAGCTGGTAGAAAGATGAAGAAGTGGGACTACTTGAGAACTCAAGTAAAGGGCTTACTCGGTGATCTTTCTTCAGGCGAGGAAAAAAACGTGTTCTTCAACATCGTTCTTGATGCTCACCAGATGGCAACTCCAGGTGTGAAGCAGGGAATACAAGTTACCTATTCATACACTGACGTGCTAACCGGGCAGCGAATTACTAATTCAGAAACTTTCGAGATTGAATTAGTTGCAGCCGATGCATGGGTTGAACCAGATCGTGATCCAGATATCAAGGCCGAACTGCAATTGGTTAGAAACCAGGACATCATGCAGGAAGCAATGAATCTATTTGCTCAAGGTAAAGAGCAGGAAGCGAATGGGCTTCTTGAAGCTGCTGGATTGCAAATGGAAGAGATGTATGCAGCTGGCAACTTGGGTTCAAGATCTTCTAAGCGCATGATGGAATCTTCAAACATTTTCTATTCGATGTCGCAGATTGATGATCTAAACATCAAAAAGAAAATGCTTTGGGAGCAGATGAACCGTGAGAAGCGAGATCGTCGCAAGAAAGACGAGAACTAGTATGTGGATTTTCACAGAGACTGGTTTTGTATCTGCTGTGCGTAAGCCTGAGTACCCGGACGTTATCACCGTCCGGGCTCGGGACCGCCAGTCACTTGAGGCATTAGCTTCAAAGGCGAACGTTGAAATTAAGCGTTCACCTAACGGTGACTACCCTTACCGAGTATTTGTCGGTGATGGTCCATTCATAGAGTGGTTCTTGGATAGAGGAGCAGAGCTCCAATATGAGAATTTCAAGAACCGTATCTATCAAACCCGTGGATCAGATTTTGCCCGAGCACTGGGTAATGTCTGGAGCGCCATGCTTGCAGTCGAAGACGAAGAGGCCAGAACCTCAGTCTTCAACGAAGCAGGTGAAGAGATCTCTCACACGGGTGCAGAGCCTAATCGCCTGCTAAATCACAGCCAGGTCCCCGAAAACCTCGAGGAAATGTCTGAGGAAGAGCAGGTGCTCTGGGCGGAGCAGCAAGCTGAGCGCTTAGCTCAGCGAGCACTTGATTCTGAAGCTGGCGAGAAGTTCTGGTCGGACGAGGAAACCAAAGGCTAAATAAGCCAGAGGCTTCGGGGCCTAGAAGCGCTCTAGGCCCCGGAAAACCCCTCTTGGGGATTCAACAAATAAGGAGAAACAGGTAATGAAAATATTACAAAAACTAAAGGTTATTTACACCGACCTATATCTAAAGTGGCAGCTTGGCGATGGCGATGGATCACATCCAACCAACCCAGTGCGCGCCGAACTAGCAACACAAATGCTAACTGAAAAGTATGGCGAGGATGTTGTGGTGGTTGACCCAATTGATCCGGCTAAAGAGGATTCAGACATGGATGCTCTTCGTCAAACTCACGATGAGAAATTCATTGAAGAAGTTCTTGCTGGTAGATCAGGTGAGTGGACTGGCACAAAGCCCGAGCTCGGACAAACCGCTCTTGCAATGTTCAAAGGAACTATTAGAGCAGTGGAGGCGATTTTATCTGGCGTAAAAGTTGTCTTCAATCCGCAAGGAGCGAAGCATCACGCTAAGTATGACCGCTCATCCGGGTTCTGTGTATTCAACGACATGACTTACGCAGCACTAGCACTGCAGGCAAAAGGATTACGTCCGCTATACATCGACTGGGATATTCACGCTGGTGACGGTGTTGCCGAGATGCTATCCGGAACCGGTATCCCACGAATCTCGATTCACGGTGGAAATAACTTTCCATACGATCGCAGATATCAAGTTCCGTTTGGTGAGTGTCATGATGAGGCCGATCACTGCTACAACTTCAATGTTGGTTCATTCGATGGCGATGAAATTTTCATGGAGTGCATCGATAAAGCTAGAGAAATCATTGAGGCCTATAAGCCGGATGTAATTCTGCTTGCTGCTGGAGCTGATGGTCACACTGGGCTAGATAACTTATCTGGTACCAACACCTACACCGCTGTTGGCTTTACTTATGCGGCAGAGATGGTCGCCGAGATGGCTATTAAACATGCTGATGGCAGAGTGCTAATCGGTGGAGCGGGTGGCTACCAGCCCTACAAAGAGACCCCAGAAACCTGGGCTCTAGTAGTTGGAACAATTTTTGATCGAGTAAGAGAGGGCGTGTTAGCAAATGACTAGACCGTTTTATCCAACAAACACCTGGGATGAAATCCTGCCTGGATTATTCCAAGGTGGCACTGACGAGAACGACGAGCTCGGGGCAACCCACATCTCTGGCGAGCGGACACTTAGATCATGGGAGATTCAAGATCTAATTACTGCAATCCAGGTAAAGGCGCACGAGTTTGACACTGTGGTCACTGCCTATGTTCACGCCAACCCTTGTGGTCAAAACGTGAAGGAAATGCGTTTCACTTTCTTTGATGGCAACATGAACGATTTTCATCCAGAAAATGACCTTTTCTGGCTGGTTCGTGAGGCTCACCAAGACTGGAAAGCAGGCAAGAGGGTGCTAATCAGATGCCAGGCCGGCCTAAACCGGTCAGGACTGATCATGGCACTGGTGCTAATCCGCGAGGGCTACACCCCGGATGAAGCCATCGAGCTAATCAGGGAAAAGCGTTGCGAGGCAGCGCTTTGCAACGACCGCTTCGTCTCATACCTAAAGCACCAGGCTGATGTTGAGTTCTGGAGAAAGGGCTAGACTATGAACTTTTTTGGCATAGCTTGGGAAAGATGTTTCCTAGTAGATGGCCGAATTGTGATCGGTCCAGCACTTCACGTACGGGATGTCACTGAGAAGCAGCTTGATGAGCTCATTCGGATGGTCCTGGATATGAAACTAGATCCTGAATCACGGGAAATGCTTACAAGACAGGGAGAAGAGTTACGAGACTGCGTCGACTGGTTCATCTCGTTGGATGGCAAGTATGCAGCTCTAAGGCACATCGAATATGGGGAGTGGAAGGACTTTTTGCGTGAGGATGCTGAGATCTATTTCTCTAAAGAAATGCATACCTCGCCTATTCGAGAGATTCTTGAGTATTGTCGTGCAGAAATCGCTAAAAGACCACACCTGCAGCTGCGTTCACAGAACTCTTCACGAGTAGCTAAGCAATTTGTTCGGCGAGTTAACATCGCGAAGGCGAATGTCAACTCAATTTCGGATGCCATCTGGGAAGTGGAGAGGGATCTCGCTTTGCTTCCAGAGGCGAGGTTTGTAACACTGGTACTCGCCTTTCTAATGGACGCTAAACAGGATGAACATTCACGGCACATAACCCGGGAAGTTGAAAACTCATTGAAGCGAATCCTCAAACACGATAGAGAGAGACTATTAGAAGCCGCATACCCGTTCGATCAAATGATTGATTTCCGTGGTTTGACTCTGAAGGAGCTCAAAAGAAGGAGAGCCAGGGGCCAGAAGACTTTAGCTAGATTCTTCGAGAAGTTCCCAGTTGATTACCACGAGCCGCGTTACATCTCGCAGTTGTTGCCAAGCCCAGAAATTAGCTTCGATCATGCTGTTAAAGAGTTTTGCAATCAGTTATCTGATGACAAATTCCTGGAATTTGTTTGCGCCTATGGTGGTTTCACAAATCGTAATTGGGATCTCAGGTCAAAGCTCATTGCCATAGCGGTCGAGTCAAGGCTTAGGAGAGATTACGAGTAACTTGCCATGTCAGTGATTGGTCATACTCTAAAAATGTAGGAGGTTAGGGATATCGAAGGGTTCAGTAGACAACAGATTGCAGAGATTACTGCAATGTTAGAACTAAACCAAAAAGATAGACCTCAGCGAATAGCCGAACTGGTCCATGAGGGTCAGAAAGATAAAGCTGATGCTGCCTACATCAACCACCCAAGGAGAGTGGCTCAAAACACCTTCCTTTACCTCTCCTTGGATGAAGCCAGATACAGAGTTGAGGAGCGAGAGATCGCTTTTCAAGCTGCCTGGCTTCATGATGTGGTTGAAGACTCAGGGTTCTACGGATTCCCCGCGGTCTCCTTTCTTTCACTCACTGAGTGGGGAATCCGCCCTGAGGTAATCGAGGTAGTAAAGCTACTGACTAAGACTGAAAAGTCTGCTTCTGCTCCGGCTGATGATCCGTACTATCAGGCAATCAAAGCGAACGAGCTAGCTAGAGCCGTCAAAATAGCTGACCTAACTGATAACAGTAATAAAGAGCGCGTTGCCAAGGTTTTAGAACTTGGGGTGAAAGACAAGTCAGGTTATTACTTGAGCGCCTTAGATTTCCTGGATTTGAGTCCACTAGAAAAGGAAGTATTCAAAGTTCGAATTGATTTGCCAACTGAAACAAGTGATGAAGTATGGCTTTCCAAACTTGATCCATTTCTAGTTGGCTCAGTCCAGCGACCAATCATCAAAGGTCGTATGACATTTAGCCAGCTTTATTGGTTGTCTCGGCAGAAACAAGTCGAGATTGATGAAGAACGAAGAGAGGAATAGATAATGAATAAGAAAACTGTATACATCGACATGGACGGCGTAATCGTGAACTTCCAAACTGGAATTGACCGGTTATCAGCTGAGGTAAGAGCTCAATTCCCAAACGATAAGAATATCGATGAGGCCGAAGGCATCTTCGGATTGATGGATCCATTTGAAGGAGCTGTTGAAGCGGTCAAGAAGCTAGCAGCCTCAGAAAAGCTAGACGTGTTTATCCTTTCCACTGCACCGTGGCGAAATCCGTCTGCTTGGTCTGACAAAATCGATTGGGTGCATAAGCACTTCGGAATAGAAGAAGATTCTCCGCTATACAAGCGAGTGATTCTAAGCCACCGTAAAGATCTGAACAAAGGTGAGTTTTTGATTGATGATCGAAAGAAGAGTGGAGCTGCAGATTTTGACGGATTGCACATTCACTTCGGTGACGTTAGTGAGGAAGAAGGGCGTGATGGCTCTTATCCAAACTGGTATAGCGTGATTGATTACTTCGAGGAGCAAGGCCTTCTTGATTAGAGAGAATCCATTTCTGGGACCTAAGTGGGAGCCGCTTGCGCA
>JAURJV010000011.1 GCA_030832065.1 Rhodoluna sp.
AGATCTAATTGTGCTTTGCACCTCAGGCACGCTTGCTGTCTCCAACAGTCAAGATGAGCGCGAAGTAATTAAAGCGGGGGAAGCTGTATTTGTTGCTGGCGATGCCAGAAAATTTAGTATTACTGGAAGTGGTGAAGGTTTTATCGCTATTAGTTCAAGCTAGCGCGGTAAGCACTTTCAACGATTTCAAGCAAGTTATGTTTCGCTTGCCAACCTAAAACTGAGGCTATTTTCGCTACATCAGCAGACAGAGCGGCCGGGTCACCTGGTCGTCGATTGGCGTGGTTGACCTGAACTTCTTCGCCAACCACCTGACTCAAAGCTGCCAAGACTTCAAGCACGGAAGAGCCTTTACCGGTTCCAACATTGAATACCAGTTCTTCACGGTTTTTTTCTTTCAAGTAATTCAGTGCACTGATGTGAGCTTCAGCTAAGTCGGCTACGTGGATGTAGTCACGAACACAGCTACCATCTGGGGTTGGCCAATCCGTTCCAAAAACCTGGACAGGGGTTTTGTTCTTGTAAGCGTGAATGGCAATAGGAATTAGATTGGCCACAGAAGTGTCACCCAGATCGTCATAACCTGCGCCAGCCACGTTGAAATAGCGAAGGCAAACACCGTTCAAACCCCATGCTTTTACTGCGTTGGCAACCATCCATTCACCGATGAGCTTTGTTTCTCCGTAAGGGTTGATTGGCTGGCAAACGTAATCTTCGCTAACCTTGGCCTCAGCAGGAGCCCCGTAGGTAGCGGCACTGGAAGAGAAGACCAGGTTCATCACACCTGCTTCTTGCATGGCGGCGAGAAGGTTTAGCATGGCACCAACGTTCTGCTGGTAGTAGTACTCCGGTTGGGCGACAGACTCGGCAACTGACTTTCTAGCGGCCAGGTGGATTACCCCAGTGATTTCCTGATCTTTGAAAATACGGACCAGCTCGTTCTTGGCTCCAGCCGAAGCCAAGTCCATTTGAACCAGTGGGGTGTCCCCAAGCCGCTTACTAACCCCAAAACTCATGTCATCCAGAGCCACTGGATCAAAGCCGGCACGGGTGAGAGCTCTAAGCACGTGAGAGCCGATGTATCCGGCTCCGCCGGTAACCAAAATCTTCATACACTAAGGTTAGTCGGGTAAAAGAGCGGCTAAAACCCCGAAAAATAGCCCAAAAATCGAATATTAAGCCTTGATAACACTTTCGATTTGACACTGTCTGAACTTGACATCACAATACTTACAACAGTGTAATTAGAGCAATGTAATTCAGCAGGGTACTGCTGTGCTCGTTCGAGAGGAACTTAATGAGTCTGAGTAATGACGACGGCATGAAACCTGCCGACGACTGGTTCGTAGACCCGATTATCCGTCGCCTATTTGGCGTAGACCCAAATTCAGACACCAACCCACTTGCTTGGCAGCGGGATGCTATCTGCTCCCAGACTGACCCTGAGGCTTTCTTCCCTGAGAAGGGTGGATCAACCAGAGACGCAAAGAAGATTTGCTCTGGTTGCGATGTGAAGCAGAAATGCTTGGACTATGCATTGGCCAACGATGAGCGTTTTGGGATTTGGGGCGGCCTGAGTGAACGCGAACGTCGCAAGCTAAAGCGTCGCGCTTAGCCTCGATTAGGGCCACAGCATGAGCTTGCGTGTGGTTGCGGTCGTTGTCTCCAACGACCAGCCCAGTTATCTTCAAAACTCACTTCAGGCTATTGAAAAGCAAAGCTTCAGAGCTGAACGAGTTTTAGTCATCGACACTTCTTCCGCCCCGGAAGTAAAACCAATTCTCGATGAATTTGTCTCCCGATCCAGCAAACATGCAGTTGTGAATATCGAGGAGGACGCCAATTTCGCTGAACTATCGGCTTTAGCCATTAAGCAGGCTCTAACCGGTTATCCATCCTTAGATGATGTAGCCATCTGGCTGGTTCATGACGACTGTGCGCCAGAAACGCACGCCCTAGCTGAGCTGGTTAGAACTCTGGAGCTCTCTCCGCTGGTTGGTATAGCTTCCCCAAAGCAGTTAGCCATAGACAACCCAAAGTTGATAGTCCAACAGGGACTCACTCTCACCCGAACATTCAAACCTTTCTCGCTAGTCAATGACGAGTTAGATCAAAAGCAGCACGATGGCATGAGTGATGTTTTGGCTGTTTCCAGCAACGCGATGTTAATCAGGGCTAATCTTTGGGCTGATCTCGGCGGCTTCTCACTGACAGCACCAGAGCTGGCTCAGGATATAGAGTTGGGGATCAGGGCCCATCACGCCGGGTTCCGTGTAGTTGTAGTTCCAACCGCCAGAGTTGGTCACGCCGAACTTTCCATCCACAACAAACGCGATAAGAAGTGGTTGGGTGGTTCCACCAAGTATGCTTTGGCCAAAGCCGCCAACCATCTCCGGCTATCACAGTTTCCAATGCCACTGGCCTTTATCTATTGGCTCGGCTTACCGGTAATTTGCCTATTCCAAATCTTCTGGTTGATGTTTATCAAACGCCCAGATCGGATTGGCTTCACCCTGCGAGCTAACGCCTGGGCTTTTATTACCTTCCGGGCCAGAGTCCGAGACCGGCACGGTCGGTCAGCCAAGACCCTGAGCAGTCTGTTTGCTTCAGGCAGCCAGGTCAGATCCAGAGCCAGGTTGGCCTTGGAGTTGGCTGAGCAGCGAACCAACTTGGCAAGCTTTGAAGAGCAGGGTCAACCAGCATCAGCTAGCAATCGACTCAGCTTCGTTGCCGGCGGTGGGCTTTGGATAATGCTTGCTCTGGCCGCACTGTCTTATCAGTTCTTCCCAATCGGTCAGGCTGCCATCGGTGGTTTTGCACTGCCACTGAGTGATAGCTGGCTTCAGCTCTTTGAAAATACTGGAGCTAGCTTTCAACACATCGGCGTTGGGCTTGCCGCTCCGAGTGATCCGTTCAACTGGATTCTTCTGGCGATTGGGTCGATAACTTTCTTCGCCCCCAACTTAGCCCTGACCTGGTTGCTGCTGTTGGCTAAGTCACTAGCATTTTTCGGAGCTTGGCGTTTGCTTTCGCTAGCAACGGCAAGAAATTCGCTGAGAGTAATTTTGGCCCTCGGTTATGCATTCTGGCCAACATTTAGCGAAGCTCAGTCACAGGGAAATTATCCCGGGGTAATTTTCAGCATTGTCCTTCCCTGGTTACTTTTCAGTTTGGCTAGAGCAGCACGAATTGGTTTGGCAAGTTCGGTTCGATCGATTGAACAGAATTGGTCTTGGTTGGCTGCCAGCTCACTGCTGTTAGTAGTCAGTTATGCCAGCGCACCGAGTACTCTCGTGTTATTGATTCTGCTGGGAATCATTTACCTGGCCATGGTGCCGAAGAAAGTTCCATCGCTGATATTGATCCCGCTGCCAGTTCTGGTTATCGCTGGACCTTACGCTCTATTTCAAATACTCAGCGAACCGCTTGGGCTATTAGCCGACCCAACCATTTCTTTCGGTTTAGCTCAGCCAGAATTGGTGAGTTCAATAATTGGGCAGCACCCAATATTTAGCTGGTGTCTTGTCGGCTTGATTGGTTTTTCGGCGCTCTCACTGATTTCAAATGTTAGATCGGTATTACTGTTCTGGGGTTTTGGAATAGCGGCCGCAATCAATCTCTGGCTGGTTAGCGGAATTGAATTTAGCTCTGGTGGGTTAGGTTCAATTCTCCTAAAGCAAACCGATTGGGTTTATGACAGCCCGACCCCCTCGGTCATGGTCTTTGCTCTCGCCGTGCTTATTCCTATAGCGCTCTGGTTAGATTCACTAACCAGATCGGGAGTTAGAAAAGTTCTGCTGTTTTTAGCATTTGCCGGTTCAGTGATTCCAATGATGCTGGGTTATGTCTTGGGAAGCAGTTTGGTTGAGTATCGAGACAGCAGAAACCTTCCCGCCATCTTTAGCGCCGAAGCTCAAGGTGGCAGCGAGCTGAGAATGCTCATCATCAACTCTGATGGTGAGACAAATACTCAACAGTTCAGGGCTGAGATGGTTCGACCAAACGGGATCAAACTAGATTCCGTCTCAACGGCGTACCGGCTAAGTGCGGCTAACAATGACCCAGAGTATGGTTCCAAACCTGAGCTAGCCAAGCTTGTTGCGAATTTGGTTTCGGCTAATGGGCAATCGCTGGTTGAACCTTTTCAGAAACTCGGTATCGGTTATGTTCTTGTTCCAGAGGGGATAGGCAATGGAGACATTCAGGTAGCCCTTAACACGGCAGCGGAACTCGATCAGGTTGGCACCACGGAGTTCGGTCAGCTCTGGCGGGTGAAGAAGGTCACTGAAATAAAGACCGATGAAACTAAAGCGCTCTGGTCAATTACCAAGACTATCCAGCTGGGTTTCTTAGTCAGCTTTATTCTCTTAGCTCTACCAACTGCTAGAGGAAGAAAGTTCAGGGCAAGTAACGAACTTGCTGAGCAGGAGGAGCAGGAATGATAATTCGCCTAGTTCGCCTGCTGCTAGTTGCTGGAATAGCAGCTGGCTTAGTCTTGGTGGCAAAGCCGATGACCCTTATTCAGACGAAAGAAAAGTCCTCGGCCACCTATCAAGTCAGTGCCAAAGACCTTGAAGTTAACTGCATGGGCTCGGCCATGGTCTCTGGTGGCAAGACGGGAACTTCAACCACCAGCTTCCGCCGCGTTTCCAACAGTTTGGTTACCGCCAGCTACGCGGCTACCCAACAGACCACCTTGAGTATTTTCAACCGCGACTTTATCCAAGGTTTCGGTGTTCGCCAGGACATCACCAAGAAGATTCAGAATCCTAATTCCTTCACAGTTATCGACAAGACCGGCAAGGTCGGCCAGGGTTCCCAGTTGCTAACCGCAAATCAAATTCAGTTGGTCAAAGATAAAAGAATCTCAGGATTGCTCGGAGCTGCCTGCATTAGACCGCAGTCTGAGTTCTGGTTTGTTGGCGGATCGACAACGGTTGGCAGGGAAGCGCTGCTACTAATCCATAACCCATCGACCGTTGATGCCACGGTTGATCTAGAAATATTCACCGAAAATGGTAATTCACACTCGGCTGGACTTTCCGGTATTGCAGTCCCTAAGGGCAAGACCACTGTGTTGCCACTTTCATCATTCGTTCTTCGAGCTAACTCCATCTCTCTGCACCTAGTCAGTCACGGTGGGTCAATCACCGCACTGATTCAGCAGAAAGCGGTTAGAGGAATATTTGCAAACGGTGCGGACTTTATTTCGCTAAATGAGATTTTAGAAACCACCAGTTACTTCCCAGGGCTTCTGGTTAGAGGAGCGAAAGATACTGCTCAGTTCCGAGCTTCAGGAACAAAGTACTCTGATGTTCAAAACATGCTTAGAGTATTTGTTCCTGGTACAGCTGATGCAAAACTTACCCTGCAAGTTTTGGGGACAGATGATGAGACTTTTGGAACGGTGCTGTCAATTACTGCACCTGCAGGAAAGGTTACTGACTTTGACATTAAGGGTCTAGATAACGGCGACTACTTTGGCATTCTGGATTCCTCGGTTCCGGTTCGCTCCTCGATTCGATTAGTTAGGGCAAGTTATGTCGGGGATAGATATGTCGACTTTGCTTGGATAAACGCTGGGCAGACTTTTGATACTGTGCGACGCGTGGCAATTCCTAGCCAGGGTATTACGAAGTTGTCGATAGTAAACCCGATGAGTCAACCAACTAAGGTAACTCTGAAGATCGGTTCAGCAACTGTGGTGAGGCGGATAGCTGGAACTTCATCAATTGTGGTTCGGGCTACGCCGGGGCTGTCGATCGGGATTGTTCCAACCTCAAAGATTGCAGCCAACATTGTTGTCGATGTCGATGGGCGTTTAGCCGTTATTCCGGTGCTGGATGATAAAAACATCAGCGGTGAAGTGAAGGTTAGCGTTCACTAAAGGTCATCGTCACCGAAGAGAAGTTCCCAGGGTTCTTTACCAATCAGTGCGGCTGCAGCTTCAAAAACATGGTGCTCAATTCTTATCCGCTCGTCGCTGGGGTTTGGATTGTTCGCAAGTCTGGTGATTGGCAAGCGATAGAGCACTATGGTCATTGACTCTTTACGAATTGCCCAGCGCTTCACATAAGTTGAGTTAGCTCCGAGAATTGGTGCATCCAAAATCAGGTAACTGAGCTCGCCTAGTTCCTCTGGCCAACGGTCTTTGATGTATTCCACGGTGGTGTCAACTATTACGCGGAACTGATCTTGGCTAGAGCCACCGGTTCGATATAGGCTGCCGGTCAATGAATGCCTGACCCCGCGACCGTGGCGGTCTCTGGTTGCGGCTTTTCTAGGTTTGGCTGGCATTTAGCCATTGTATTCTTGTTGTTTGTAGGAAGGCTCTAATGTCTGTTAATTGGGATGCCATCGTAAAGACTTACGATGTTCGCGGTCTGGTGGGAATCGATCTAACCGATGAGGTGGTTCAAGCTCTGGCGGCCGGATTCGTTGATGAGCTAGGGCTGGCCGGCCAAGCCGTAATCGTCGGACATGACATGAGGGATTCGTCCCCAAAGTTTGCCGAGAGCTTTGCCAAGGGGGCAAGTGCTAGAGGGGCTGATGTAATTTCGCTAGGCCTGTGCTCAACCGACGAATCGTATTTTGCATCCGGTTATCTAAATCTTGCAGCTGCCATGTTTACCGCAAGCCATAACCCAGCTTCATACAACGGCATCAAATTCTCTAGAGCTGGAGCCAGGGGAATAAGCCTCGATACCGGTTTGGCTGCAATCAGAGACCGCGCTAAAGAGTTCTTGGCCAACGGTATTACCGAAGTGGAAAAACCGGGCAGTCTAAGCCATCGAGATGTTCTGATTGATTACGCGACTTACCTGCGCAAACTGGTGGACCTCAGTTCAGTAAAGCCGATGAAGGTTGTTGTCGATGCCGCCAATGGCATGGGTGGTTTGACTGTTCCGGCGGTGCTTGGTGGCTCAGCGGGTCTTTCCAAGTTACCGATTGAAATTGTTGAAATGTATTTTGAGCTTGATGGAACTTTCCCTAACCACGAAGCTAACCCACTTGAGCCGAAGAACCTGGTTGATCTGCAGCGGGCTGTAGTTGAGCACAAAGCAGATTTAGGCTTGGCTTTTGACGGTGATGCCGACCGCTGTTTTGTTATTGATGAGAATGGTGATCCGGTAACCCCTAGCGCGGTAGCTGCAATGGTGGCTAGACGCGAAATAGCTAGAGTCAGAGCCAGCGGAGATCAGTCCGAGCAGACAGTTCTCTATAACCTGATTACTTCAAGAATCGTTGCCGAAGTGATTGCCGCCGATGGAGCTAAGGGGGAGCGAACCAAAGTTGGTCACTCCCTAATTAAGGACCGAATGGCGGCAACCAATGCGGTCTTTGGTGGCGAGCACTCCGCACACTACTATTTCAGAGACTTCTATGGTGCTGATAACGGAATGTTGGCCGCCATGCACGTCTTAGCCGAATACGGTTCCCAAGGGCTACCTCTTTCACAAATGGCTAAGCAATACAACCCTTACTTCCTTTCCGGTGAAATCAACTCAACCGTGACCGATGTTCCAGCTGCCAAAGCAAGAGTCCAGGAGGCATTTACCGGTAGAGCAGAATTTGATTTCTTAGACGGCATCACCGTTAGTGGCCAGATTGCAGGTTCCTGGTGGTGGTTTAATGTTCGCGCTTCAAATACGGAACCACTACTGCGCTTAAATGTCGAAGCTAAAGACGAAGCTGTGATGGCGAGCATTCGTGATGAGGTTCTTGCCCTGATTCGCGGTTAGTTTTGGTATTTAGGGCAGTAAAGATAAGGCGATAATAGACAGCATGACTTCAACTAAGAGCAAGCTAGATTACAAGGTTGCTGATTTGGCTTTGGCCGATTACGGACGCCACCAGATGCGTTTAGCTGAAAATGAAATGCCAGGTTTGATGGCTCTTCGTGATGAATTTGGCCCCAGCCAACCTTTGCGTGGTGCTCGAATCGCGGGCTCCCTCCACATGACTATTCAGACCGCAATTCTGATCGAAACACTGGTGGCTCTTGGAGCTAAGGTTCGCTGGGCTTCCTGCAACATTTTCTCAACCCAGGACGAAGCTGCAGCCGCTGTTGTGGTTGGCCCAAATGGCACAGTCAGTTTGCCGCAGGGTGTTCCTGTTTTTGCTTGGAAGGGCGAATCACTCGAAGAGTACTGGTGGTGCACCGAACGCATCTTTGACTGGAGTCAAGAAGCTTTAGCCGAGGGAGCTGATTACACCGGTCCGAACATGATTTTGGATGATGGTGGAGATGCAACTCTTCTAGTTCACAAAGGTTACGAGTTTGAGCAAGCCGGTTCCGTTCCACCGGCTGGAGTTGAAGACAATGAAGAGTATCGAGTAATTCTGGAGTTGCTCCGTAAAGAGTTCGCTAAGAACCCAAAACGTTTCAGCAACATGGTTGGCGATATTTACGGTGTCACCGAAGAGACCACCACCGGTGTTAAGCGCCTCTACGAAATGTTCAAGCGCGGATCACTGCTCTTTCCTGGCATCAACGTCAACGATTCGGTAACCAAATCTAAGTTTGATAACAAGTATGGAATCAGGCACTCGCTGCCGGATGGCCTAAACCGAGCCACCGACATCCTGATTGGCGGTAAGACAGTAT
>JAURJV010000056.1 GCA_030832065.1 Rhodoluna sp.
ACCACCCAGCAGCAGGTTGTGGTGTGTGCTCCAACCGGTGTTGCTGCATATAACGTTGGCGGAATAACAATTCACTCGCTCTTTGGTTTTCCATTTGGCGTACTAACCGCCAGTGATGTTGCCAGACACCTCGGCAGAAGAGCCAGAGAGGTTTTGCGCGGCATCGACATGCTGATCATCGATGAGGTTTCTATGGTTTCGGCCAACCTTATGGATGCGATTGATGTTGCATTGAGGGTTGCCAGAGGTAAACCTAAAGTTCCTTTCGGTGGCTGCAAGGTGGTTATGTTTGGCGATCCTTATCAGTTAGCCCCAGTTCCAGCTCGAGGAGCGGAACTAGAACAACTGGTTTCTATGGATTACAAATCACAGTGGTTCTTTGACGCCAAGGTTTGGCTCATGGAGCGAATGGAAATCTTTGAACTGGTAGAAATCTTTAGGCAGCGCGACCCTGAGTTCAAGAGAATATTGAACGCAATCAGAGTCGGTGAAGTAAACCAGGAACTGGTTGACGAAATCAACAATGCCGGTAATCGTTTCCCCCCACACGAAGATGTGATTCGGTTAGCAACAGTAAACGCGACAGTTGATGCGGTCAACGCTAACCGTTTAGCAAAACTAACCAGCGAAGAGAGAATATTCGAATCATCTTTCTCAACCGGTGATGCTTCCGCTTTCAACAATGCCCTCCCAGCTGAGACCAATCTGCATCTAAAGGTTGGTGCTCAGGTTATGTTCATCAAAAATGACGATCAGAAACCGGTAAAGAATGCCGAAGGTGTCATGAGTTGGCGATGGGTCAACGGAACGATTGGCAAAGTCGTTGGCTTTGGTGAAGGCAACTATGTTCTGGTTGAAGCCGACGGGGAGGTTCACACGGTCGGAGTTAGCACCTGGCAAAAAGTTCGCTACCTGATTGAAGAAGAATTTAATGAAGGTACCGGTAAGTTCGATGAAACTTTGGTTCCAGAGATTCTCGCCGAATTCAAACAAATCCCTCTGCGCTTAGCTTGGGCGGTGACAGTGCACAAATCGCAGGGCCAAACTTATGACGAAGTAATCGTGGATATGGGTTCAGGAGCTTTTTCCTCCGGCCACACTTATGTTGCACTTTCCAGAGTTAGGTCCCTTGAAGGTTTATATCTAACTAAGCCAATTCGCTTGAGAGATATTCAAGTTGATCAAGCTGTAATGGAATTCATGGGAGCAGCCAAACCCCCGATTTTTGAAGAACCGCTAGGAATTTAGCCACCAGTTGATCGGGTGCTCTACTCGCATACCCCACCATGATTCTTTGTGACCGGTGCCTGGATATAGTTCAACCTTGTAATTGATGTCGCGCTTCCAACCAGCTTTATCCATTGCTTCAACAAAGTTGAATTGCCACGTGTAGTAACTGGCATCAAGTTCTTCGGTTCCAACGTCGGTATAAATACGGATACCTTTGGGAAGGCTGGCCACCAGATGGTCTACTAATTCCTGATGGCCTAGAGCCCAAGCTGAGGATAGTCCCAGTGCTGTTCCAAACACTTCAGGGTTCCTAGCCGCTCCGTAAATAACTGCTAGACCACCCAGTGAAGCGCCAATCTGAGCAGTTCGTGCTGGGTCAAGTTTCAATCCATAACGTTTAGCCAGTTCAGGAACTAATCGCAGAGCGAGCATGTCCTGGTAATCATTAGCCGCATAGACCAGATTCTTAGGCTTAACAATTGCCCCTAGGTTTTTTAGCATGTGTGGGCGATCCTTCAAAATGTCTTCCGGTGCTAGTTCAGCCATTCGCTGGGAGTCATCAACTCGGTAAACCCCGACAATAATCGGTAGTTTGCCATTCTTGGCAACGATACGTCCGGAGGCGATAGCTTCTGGGATGCCCCAGTTTTGGTGATTCCAGGTTTCATTGACATCAAGTAGGAAGTTCGCACCATCGTGAGCAATCAGCAACGGGGTGTCTGGATGAATGTCTCTGGGTGTCCAAACATCGATCCTTCTACCTTCAAACATGAAGTTAGTCAGTTGACCGCCGGCTAACTCTCGCTGGGCGGTAACCGAGTGAACACCATTTTTGTCATTGGTGCTGTAATTCTTTTTAGCGGTCTTAGCTAGATGCAGCTCTCGCATTGCCAGAAATAGCGGGAAGACAAAGGCTATTGCGGAAATAAAACCGGAGAGAATGTAGAGGTAAACCCGCTTCATACCTATTCGCTTAGCTTCAAAAATCATGAATGGAACGGCAGCGAAGGCAGTTAGCAGTAAATCACAGGCAACCACCCAGTCAGCGTTATTGCCAAACCAAGCAGCGAAGAAGTCTTCACCTCGAAGGATTGCGATGGTGTTGAAATACCATGCCGTGATTAGGCCAATTCCGGCTATTACGAAATAAAACAGTGCTCTTCTGTTCATCGATTATCTTTCCGCGGTAAATGATTTAGACTCAGGTTAACTATGAAGCCTCTAAGCAATTTTGTCATTCGTCACAGCAAACTGTCCTTGTTTGGCTTTATTGCTCTAATTCTTTTCTCCCTCATCGGAGGTCTTCAGGCTTTCGGTAACCTAAAGGGCGGTGGTTATAACGACCCTGGCTCAGAATCACAAAAAGTCACTGAAATCTTGAAGTCTGACTTTAGCCTGACCGATCCAGAAGCCGTGCTGATAGCCGACATGGGCAGGAGCGTCGATGACATTCAGTCGGCTAATAATGCTGAGCTAATCAGTTCAGCATTACTGGAGATTGCTGGAGTTGATTCGGTTACCTCCTATTACAGCCTGGGCAGACCACCAACCCTAAAATCAACCGACGGTGAAGCCGTCTACATGTTTGTAAAGTTCACCGAGGATGCCAAAGCTGCCGAGGTAGCCCAAACCATCGCCGATGATGTTGGCGGTAACAACTTTGGTGCAACCATCTATGTTGCAGGCTGGGCTCCGATAACTTCAGAGATCAACCACATCGTCGAAGAGGATCTGGTTAGAACAGAATCGATTGCTGTTCCAATTATTTTGCTGCTGATGATTTTTGTTTTTGGATCAGTGGTTGCCGCAGGTCTACCAATCATGATTGCCATGCTCAGCATCCTGGGCTCATTCTTCTTCATCTGGCTATCATCGCTATTTACCGACACTTCAACCTTCTCGGTAAACATCATCACCGGTATTGGTCTTGGTTTAGGTATCGACTACGCCCTGCTAATGGTGAACCGTTTCCGTGAGGAAAGGCATAAGAGCCTTACCGTTGCGCAATCGGTTGAAAACACAATGCTCTCTGCCGGTAGAACAGTGTTCTTCTCCGGTTTCACAGTCGCTGTTGTAATGCTCGCCCTTAACTTCTTCCCGCAGTACTTCCTAAAGTCTTTCGCTCTTGCTGGTTTGGTTTCAGTTTCGCTTGCTGTTGGTGCAGCACTGATTGCGTTACCAGCTGCTCTTAATTTACTCGGGGATAACGTCAACCGCTGGCCACTGTTTAAGCACCGCGCTCCAAAGGACAACGGCTTCTGGGCAAAGCTTGCCAAGTTTGTCATGAAACGTCCAATTCCTGTAATTCTGGTAACCGTTATTGCTCTCGGTTCGCTTACCTCTCTAGGTATGAACGTAAAGTTGGGTCAGGTCGATGACCGAATTCTGCCTAAGGACAACAGAGTGGTAATTGCTACCAACCAGATCAGAGAACGATTTGATGGACGAGAGGGTTCACCGGTTGAACTACTCGTTCCAAAGAGTGATAACCGTGACATTCAAGAGCTGGCCATTGACCTTTCTAAACAGGATCACATCACCAGAGTTGAAACCAGCGAAGGTTTCTACTCTGATGGAAGCCTTGTGGCTGCCTTCCCTAGAGGTGACTTTGAAACTGACCAGTGGTCGCGGGTAGTTGCCATAGCCGACGTTGAGCCTAGAAGCCCTGAAGGGGAAGCGCTAACCAATCAACTACGCGCTATTGATGACAGCTTCCTGGTTGGTGGATCAGCGGCCACCTATACCGATGCCCTGGCTGGAATTACAAATAACCTGCCATGGGCTCTGCTCTGGATTGTAATCACCACCCTGATTCTGCTCTTCCTGTTTACCGGTTCATTGATCCTCCCGATCAAGGCAGTGATTCTAAACTTCATGTCACTGATTGCCACCATGGGCTTTTTGGTTTGGGTGTTCATGAACGGTAACCTGCGTTGGTTAATCGGTGACTTCAACAGCACTGGCACCATCGACTCTTCCTCGCTGGTACTGGTTGCAGTCATTAGTTTTGGTTTATCGATGGACTACGAGCTGTTCTTGCTTTCTAGAATCAAAGAGCAGCACGACAACGGACTCGACACAGTCAACTCGGTTGCTGTTGGCCTGCAGCGCTCCGGACGAATCATTACAACAGCAGCGCTGGTGCTTGCAGTTTCATTTGCGGCTTTTGCTACCAGCGGTGTTTCAATCATGAAGATGTTGGGTCTCGGAATTGCTTTCGCAGTTTTACTTGACGCCACTGTAATTAGAGCACTGCTGGTTCCGGCGCTTATGAGATTGTTCGGTAACGCCAACTGGTATGCACCGAAGTGGATGAAGTGGATCCAACGCAAAGTCGGATTAGAACACTAGTTTTCTTTACGCAGATTATTTTTTAGGTGTTCAGCAAGCTTGCTGTTCAGCCGGAGATACTCAATTAGTTCAGCTTCAGTAAACACAGAGAACAATTCAGCCATCTGCTTCTCGTGCTTAGGCATCATCTCTTTAGCCAGAGCTTCGGCTTTAGCGGTGATTGAGATTATGTAGACACGCTTGTCATGCGGTGATGACTGCCTGGTAACCAAACCTGATTTCTCTAGGCCATCCACTAAACGAGTGATTGCTCGCGGTGTCACATCTAACAGCTCAGCAGCTTCACCCATGGTTAGGGACTTGTGCCTGCTGAGCATTGCAATCAGCATCAGTTGAGGAGCAGAACCACTCCATTGGCTATCCACCATGCGTTCAAGCCACCTGGAGAAAAGGTGGGATACTCGCAACGTCACAGCGGTGGCTAACGGCCCGCGCTTATTCTTCGGAACCTTTTTGATGGCCTCAAGCTCACCCGAGAAAACACGTTTCATTCTCTCCGGTGGGGTAAGTCTTCCCTCGCGATCGCGCATAGTTTCTATTTTGCCTTAGACACCGCCTAGGCATCTGCGCCTAAGGCAAAGGACAGGGTAACCTTTACTTTATGTTGATGTCAGACCGCGATATAAGAAGTCAAATAGAGCAGGGCCGGATAGGCCTAGACCCACTAGAAATGGGCCTACTGCAACCATCCAGCATGGATGTTCGCCTAGATCGGTTCTTCCGCCTATTTGATAACCACAAGTATGCATTTATTGATCCAGCTGAAGACCAGCAGGATCTGACCAGACTTATCGAGGTCAAATCGGATGAACCATTCATCCTGCACCCAGGCGAGTTTGTTCTAGGTTCAACCTATGAGTTCGTAACACTGCCTGATGACATTGCAGCCAGGTTAGAGGGTAAGTCATCACTTGGCAGACTAGGACTCCTAACCCACTCAACCGCAGGCTTTGTTGACCCAGGTTTCAAAGGGCACGTAACCCTAGAGCTATCTAACGTTGCAACACTGCCGATAAAACTATGGCCAGGCATGAAGATCGGCCAGCTCTGCTTCTTCCAACTATCCAGTGCTAGTGAAACACCATACGGTTCAGCCAAATACAACAGCAGATACCAAGGTCAACGCGGCCCAACCGCCTCACGTTCCTACCTGAACTTCTATAAAACCGATGTTGGTAACGAACCGCTAGAGCAGAAGGACTAACAGAAAACCCGCCTTTCGGCGGGTTTTTGTTTTTAACTAATCAATAACTGCAGGTCTTGGGTGAACTCTAAATAGCAGAAGCATTCCAACAAACAGGATTAGGACTAGTCCCCAAATTCCGTAGATTGTTGTGTTTCCTGAAACACCTAAAGCAACTGCAATTGCGATGCTTAGTGACCACAAGCTACCGGATAGGAATGAAACAGCTCTACCGGTGAATTGGTATAGACCAAATACCTCACCTTCACGACCAGCGGGGGTAAACCTCGAAACAAATGTTCTCGAAGAGGCTTGAGCTGGACCAACAAATAGACACAGCATTAAACCGAACATCCAGTAAGCAATTTGTCCCATGCTGGCGAAGATGAACACGCATGAACCGGAGACAACCAAACCAACAAGGGATGCAAGAATAACGGTTCTTGAACCAAGAATGTCATCGAGTAGACCACCGATAGCAGCACCGATACCGGAGACTATGTTGGCTGCAACCCCGTAGAAGATGATGGATGTTTGATCAAAACCAAAAGCAAGGGTACCCAGCACTGCACCGAAGGTGAAGACACCGGCGAGACCATCTCGATAGATAGCACTTGAAATCAAAAACTTCAAAGTTTCTGGTGCCTGTGATCTCAGAGTCTTAAGCTGTCCCCAAAGTTTAGAATATGAAGAGAGAATTGATTCTTTTGTTCCAATGTCTTTTCTTGGGATTTCTGGGACAAAGAGAATGAGTGGAATTGAAAAGAGTAAAGTCCAAACTGCGCTGAATAAGAATATTGAGCGAATGTTGATTGAATCATTGGTTGGAATTCCAAATAGTGGAACTTCTGGAAGAACAAAACCAACTAGTGAAACCATCAGCAGAATAATTCCACCGACATAACCTAATCCCCAAGCGAAACCAGAAATTCTTCCAATGTTGGATTCTTTGGTTACGCCTTTTAACATTGCGTAGTAGTTGATGAAAGCTGACTCTTGAACCAGTGAACCCAGTGCGTAGAGAACTAAACCGAATAGAAAGAACTCAGGTTTAGGTTCAACAAAGAATGAGGTGGCCATGATGGCAACCAGAATCATTGTGTTGGTGACCAACCAGAACTTACGCCTACCGTTCTCATCGGATCTGCGACCTAGGACTGGGGCGATCAGGGCCAAAGCAACACCCGCTCCGGCTGTTGCCCAACCGATGGCTTGGTCAGGGTTTTGGGCTGCGGTGGCAACCGCGCCGGCTAGGTAGACCGGAAAGATGAAGGTTTGCATGATGGTTGGGTAAGGCTGTTCCGCCCAGTCCCAAAGCATCCATGCCCAGGTTGCGTGTCTTGATTTAGGTTTAGTCATAGCCCTAAGTTTGGCGGCATAAAGCCGTATTTCCTTGTCTTTAGGCCTCTTATTTACCTAACCTTTATCAAGCTTTCGCCCTGAACGAACTTGAGCCTTAAAGGCTCAAGATTTGCTGTGAAGTCTTGACAAGGAGCATTGGATTCGTAAACTTGAGTCTAGGAGGCTCAAGTTTGAGTCTCGGATTGCGGCCCAGTAAGGGCGGATCACTATAAGGAGATAAATAAATGGCACGTGCAGTAGGAATTGACCTAGGAACCACCAACAGCGCTGTGAGCGTTCTGGAAGGTGGCGAACCAACCGTTATTGCTAACGCAGAGGGCTTTAGAACAACCCCATCTGTGGTGGCTTTCACCAAGGACGGACAAGTTCTAGTTGGTGAAACAGCTAAGCGTCAGGCAGTAACCAACGTAGATCGGACGATCGCATCAGTAAAGCGTCACATGGGTACCACCTGGACCTTTGATGTTGATGGCAAGAAATACACCCCACAGGAGATCTCGGCTCGTATCCTTTCCAAGCTGAAAAGAGATGCAGAGACTTACCTGGGTGAACCAGTAACCGATGCGGTCATCACCGTACCGGCATACTTCAATGACGCAGAGCGTCAGGCTACTAAGGAAGCCGGCGAGATCGCAGGTCTAAACGTTCTTCGTATTATCAACGAACCAACCGCAGCAGCTCTTGCATATGGTTTGGACAAAGGTAAAGAAGACGAACTGATTTTGGTATTCGACCTAGGTGGTGGAACCTTCGACGTATCACTTCTTGAAGTTGGTAAGGACGATGGTTTCTCAACTATCCAAGTTAAAGCAACTTCAGGTGATAACCGTCTAGGTGGAGATGACTGGGATGCCAGAATCGTTGACCACCTATCAAAGAAATTTAAAGAGACAACCGGTGTTGATGTTTCAAAAGACAAGATCGCACTGCAGCGTCTAAAGGAAGCTGCTGAGCAGGCTAAGAAAGAACTTTCCCAGTCAATGTCAACATCAGTTCAGCTACCTTACCTTTCTCTAACTGAGAATGGTCCAGCTAACCTGGATGAGACAATCACTCGTGCTCAGTTTGAACAACTAACTTCTGATCTTTTGGACAGAACTAAGAAGCCGTTCAACGATGTAATCAAAGAAGCAGGCATCAAGGTTGCTGACATTGATCACGTAGTTCTTGTTGGTGGTTCAACTCGTATGCCACAGGTAGCCGAGCTGGTTAAGTCACTTACCGGTGGTAAGGAACCTAACAAGAGCGTTAACCCTGATGAGGTTGTAGCGGTTGGTGCATCACTGCAAGCTGGTGTTCTAAAAGGTGAGCGTAAAGACGTTCTCTTGATTGACGTAACACCACTGGCACTTGGTATTGAAACCAAGGGTGGCATCATGACTAAGTTGATTGAGCGTAACACCGCTATTCCAACTAAGCGTTCAGAAGTATTTACTACTGCTGATGACAACCAACCTGCAGTTAGCATTCAGGTATTCCAGGGTGAGCGTGAGTTCACTCGTGACAATAAGTCACTGGGAAACTTTGAGCTAACCGGTATTGCCCCAGCACCTCGTGGAATTCCGCAGATTGAAGTTACCTTCGACATTGACGCCAACGGTATCGTTCACGTCTCTGCTAAGGACAAGGGAACCAACAAGGAACAGTCGATGACTATTACCGGTGGTTCATCACTATCGAAGGAAGACATCGAGCGCATGGTTAGAGATGCTGAAGAGCACGCTGCTGAAGATAAGAAGCGTCGCGAAGAAGCAGACACTCGTAACCAGGGTGAGCAGATGGTTTACCAAATCGAGAAACTGATCAAAGACAACGATCAGAAGCTATCTGAGGAAGTTAAGGCCGAGGTTCAAGCTGACGTTGACGCAGTCAAGGCAGCCCTTGCTGGTGAAGACTTTGATGCGGTGAAGAGCTCAATTGAGAAGCTAACCGAGTCTCAGTCCAAGCTAGGTGAAGCCATCTATGCCGCTGCTTCCCAGGAGGCAGAAGCCCAGCCAGAGTCCACTGAAGACGTGGTTGACGCTGAGGTTGTCGACGAAGAGGAAACTAAGTAATGTCGGACGAGTTTGAGTCGGCACCTGAGGGTGCCGGCTCTACCGATCCACTAGATCAAGAGCTAGCTGACCTGTTTGCTGAAGAGAAGCCAGCGACCAAAGAGGCAGAGCTACTAAATGATTTGCAGCGCTTGCAGGCCGAGTTTGTGAACTTCAAGGCAAGAGTTGAGCGTGACCGTGATGTTTCACGTAACGCAGCTATTGCTGAAGTGTTCCGTTCACTGCTTCCTGCACTTGATGATCTAGCACTAGCTGAATCGCACGGTGACCTAGAAGGAACACCGTTTGCTGCAGTGCTTACTAAGTTGCGTTCAGCCGGTGAGAAGTTTGGTCTAGAGACGGTTGGAGCTAAGGGTGAGAAGTTTGACCCTGAATTACACAACGCCCTGATCCAAACACCTAATGCGGAAGTGAGTGAAACTGTTATTGCTGATGTTGTTTCAGTTGGCTACAAGTTAGGCGATCGTTTAATTCGTCCAGCTATGGTTGCAGTTTTCATTCCAGAAGAGAAGTGATCTAAATGGCTAGTCAAGATTGGTTAGAGAAAGATTTCTATAAGATTCTTGGCGTTGCTAAAGATGTAACGGACGCTGAACTGAAAAAGGTTTACCGCAAGTTAGCTAGAAAGTATCACCCAGATTCAAATCCAGGGGATGCTAAAGCAGAAGCTAAGTTCAAGGAAATCAGTGAAGCCTATTCAGTTTTATCTGATGCTGAGCAGCGCAAAGAGTATGACGCGTTCCGCGCCATGGGCGGCGGTGCAAGATTTACCGCGCCTGGTGGTGCTGGTCAAGCTAACGCAGGTTTCGAAGATGTCTTTGCGAATCTATTTGGTGGTCGCGGCTTTGGCGGTTTCGGTGGGCCAATGCCTGGTTCTGATTTAACTGCTTCAGCATCGATTGCATTTATCGAAGCGGTTAACGGAACCACCATCAGGTTGAACTACGAGGGTATGGCTCCAATCAATGCAAAGATTCCTGCTGGAGTTATGGATGGTCAGAAGATAAAACTGCGCGGTAAAGGTCAACCATCACCTAACGGAGGTCCTAATGGTGATCTGATTATCACGGTTAATGTCAAACCGCATCCGGTTTTCTCAAGAGAAGGAAATAACCTTCGGCTAACCGTGCCGGTAACTTTTGCTGAAGCGGTGTTAGGTGCAACTATCACTGTTCCAACACTTGGTGGGGATCCGGTAAAACTAAAAGTTTCACCGAACACCCCGAACGGCAGAGTTCTTCGAGTTAAGGGCAAGGGCGTCCAAAGCTCAAAAGGGGTAGGAGACCTGATGGCAACAATCGAGGTTCTGGTTCCGTCCCACATCTCCGATAAAGCAGCTAAAGCACTTAAAGAGTTCGATGAGCAACTGCCTAACGAGGATCCGAGAGCAGACCTACTCAATAGAGCAGGGTTACTGTAATGAATAACATCAATCCGGACATGCCTTTCCTGAGCATCTCGGATGCTGCCGAGATGGCTCAGATGCACCCGCAGACCCTCAGGCAGTATGACCGGATGGGCCTGGTGAAGCCTTCCAGAACTATCGGCCAGTCCCGCAGATACTCGCTGCGCAATGTTGCCCAGTTGGTTGAGGTAGCCAAGCTTTCGGCTGAGGGAGTATCGCTAAATGCGATTAAGCGAATAGTTGAGCTGGAGAATCAGGTGGTTGGGCTAAGAGCCGAAAACCGTGAATTACAAAATATTGTCGATCGGCTCATGGCTAGCCAACCCGGCTCCAGAGTGTTTGCAGTTGGGGATGCTGAAACGGTAATTCTTCCCTCGGGTAAACGACCTAAGCGTTCTAACGCTGTTGTGCTCTGGAGAGCCAAGTAATCCCTACCTTTTAATGCAAGGTTGTTTCGGTAAACTTAGCAACTATGTCCAACAAAACTAATGAGCGTAGCTACGGTCAGGGTGCCCAAGGCGAACCGACCCCAACAACTCCAACCAAGCCAACTATCGGCCAGAGACTGAAATACAGCTTTGACAATTCGATAGCTAAGAGCGGAATGTTCGTCACCTGGATGTTCATCCTGATGGTGATTTTCTCCATTCTCTTGGTATTCATCAAAGCCTTGCTGTTTAGCTTGCCGTTTATCACCAACCCTGGTGTTCCGGTGGTTTTCAACTTTGAAAC
>JAURJV010000012.1 GCA_030832065.1 Rhodoluna sp.
TGAAGAGATTCGCTTGGACTATTGATGATGGCGTAAGTAGTTCGGCGGTGCGTTCCTATCTAAAGATTGCTGAAAATTCCAATCACCATTTGACGCTTTTTGTCACCAGCTGTTACCCTTCCTGGAAAGAGAATTCCCGCCAGATACGAGATCTTCTTGAGCAGGGGAAAATACAGTTAGCCAATCACACTCACAGCCACCGGAACCTGGTCGCATCTTCCGACGTGATTCTCAAAAGCCAGCTGCAGGGCTGCCACAACTTCTTGCTTGATGAATTTGGTTATGACGCTAGGCCATATTTCAGACCAACCTATGGTTACTGGGATCAGCGAGTGCTGAAATTAGCCAGCGAGCTCGGCTACACCGTTCCGGTGATGTGGTACGGGACTCTGGGTGACAATGGGAGAAACGGTTCTCGTAAATTGCTAGATTTGGCTAACAAGTGGATTGGTAATGGTCGGATTGTTATTGACCATGCCAATACGCCAAAGACCTCCTATGAAATAGGTGGAATTTTGCAGATCATTCGCCAAAAAGGTTTACGGTCTGTGACGCTTACTGAAGCTTTCTCAAGTAACTAGAGTTAGGAAGAAAATGCAAACACATCGCGGAGTGGTCTACTCACGTAACGGTGGTGCTGCGGCCAGTCAACCGATAGCCGTTGCCGCTGCTCTTGAAATCCTCAATCAAGGCGGAACCTTCATCGATGCCGGTATCGCACTTTCAGCCGTAATCTCTGTAGTTGAGCCAGGCGCCTCCCAGCTTGGCGGCGATGCTTTTTTGATCACCCACCACGCCAAGACTAAAGAGAACTTGGCTTTCAACGGTAGCGGTGAGGCCGGACACTCTTCGGTTCGCTCAGCTTTTGGAGAGACCATAAATCATCACGGACCCAGAAGCTCAACAGTGCCGGGAACTGTTGCTACCTGGTTCGCAGCCCACGAACGTTACGGCAGGTTGCCAATGGCTGCCATCTTGGCACCGGCCATTCGCTATGCGGAACATGGTTTCGCAGCAACCAGAGATTTTGTCATGCGCATCCAAAACTTTAAGAAACTCTTTCCCGGTAATGACTTTTTTGCCGACATGGGTATTGATAGCAATCTAGCTATCGGAGACTTAGTTATTCAAAGCGATTTGGCTAAGACTCTCAAACTCATTGCTAAAAATGGTCGAGATGGTTTTTATAAAGGTGAGGTAGCTGACCTGATTGTTGCCGGAACCGATGGTTGGTTCAACCATGAAGACTTAGCAAAACATGAAACTCGGGTAGAGCAGCCACTCACCGTCGATTACAGGGGATATAAAGTTCACGGGCAACCACCACCGACGCAGGGCATGATTTTGATGGAAGAACTACGCCTTATCGCCGATAAGGACATCAAAGCCATGACTGAGGTGGACCGGATTCACCTGATGGTTGAGGCTAAGAAGCTTGCATTCCTAGATAGAAACGAGATTCTGGCTGACCCAGAGTTCATTCCAGTGGATGTGGAGCGAATCCTCTCCGATGATCACATCAAGCAGCGCCGGGCTCAGATCGACATGGCCAAGGCTTGGAATGGACCCGAGGCTAATCTGCAGGAAGGTTCCGACACAACTTATTTCATAGTCGCTGACGGTGAAGGCAATGCTGTTTCTTGGATTCAATCGGTATTTCACGGCTTCGGAAGTGCTTTTGTTCCGAAGGGCACCGGTGTTCTGCTGAATAACCGTGGCACAGGATTCAACCTTGAGGAAGGTTCACCGAACCTTATCGAACCGGGTAAGCGACCAGCCCACACCCTGAACGCTTGGACGGTAACCAATCCGGATGGAACACTCAAATTGGTTGGTGGAACACCGGGAGCTAACATTCAGGTCCAGTCCAACTTCCAGTTGGTAACTCAGATGATAGATCTGGGTTTGAATGTTCAGCAAAGCGTTGAAGCACCCAGGTGGCAGCACCTCAATGGTGATTCGTCAGCGGTTGAAACTGGAGTTGGAACACTTCAGCTTGAGGCACGTTTTGGCGATGAGGTTATTGCTGGGCTCAAAGCCAAAGGTCATGAGGTTTTAGTTCTGCCTGACTACGGCCACGGTTCTGCAGTTCAACTCCTGGAAATACTTCCCAATGGCACTCAGTGCTGGGGAAGCGATGTCCGGGTGGATGGAATTGCCGCTGGTATTTAGCGAGCCAGCAAGCCTGAAGCTGCTTCAAGCACCAAAAGGGCTGCTAGCCGGATAGTTCTTTCATCGGCTGAATCGATAGTCGCATCAATTTCAGTTATGTCTATCGATTTAACAGCCGAGTTAGAACACAGTTCTCGGACGAATGTTCTCAATTCAAAAGCCGAAATACCACCCGGGGCACTCGCCGGAGTTGCCGGCACGAAGGCTCGATCACAAACATCGACATCAAAGTCAACGTGGATAATTTCCTCACCTAGAAGTTCAAATGCACGTTTAATTGTTTCTGCAACGCCAAGTTCAGCTATCTCTGCTCGGCTGATGATGTGTATTCCGAAGTCTTTAGCATGTTGGGTATATTCCGGAGAGTTAGAAAAATCGTTGATGCCAATCTGGACAATTTTATTCCCAGGTAAACCGAACTCTTCTATTAGTCTTCGAATCGGAGACCCATTGCTCACTCCGGTTCTGATGTCATGGTGGGCATCCAATTGAATCAGGCCACCGCCGTTAGCCAGGGTTGCTCTGGCAACTGCATAGGTAATCGAATTATCGCCACCTAAGGCAACCGCTAACTTGGAATGTTTTAGCACCAACTTGGTCAGGTCAGTCGTTCTTTCTTCACCTTCTGGACTATCCGGCTCAGCGACATCACCGAAGTCGAATGCAGTTAGCGAAGCCAAACTGCCGTTTTGGGACTGCAGGCTGTAACGCTGCAGGGCGGCTCGAATTGCTGCCGGGGTGTGGTTGGCTCCGGTAGGAGTTATCGCGGTGAGGTGAGCTGGGACACCAAAGACTGCCAAATCACAGTCTTCCTGCCCCACTTTCAGCCAGTTACTGGCTCTAGGCCAAAGTTCATCCTCTTTGTTCACATCTTCAGTTTGGCAGAGCGTGCCAGTTTGCGCCAATGACATTTCTAGGGTGTGATTGAGGTATGAGCTCTGAAGGTCATTTCCCGCTCCACGCGGCTACCGGATCCACTATCACAGCCAAAGGCTGGCAGCAGGAAGCAGCAGTTCGAATGCTGCATAACAACCTAGATCCCGCGGTTGCCGAATATCCCAAGAACCTGGTGGTCTATGGTGGCACCGGTAAGGCTGCTAGAAACTGGGAATCCTTTGATGCCATCGTAAAGACACTCAACCAACTCAAAGGTGATGAAACCATGTTGGTCCAGTCGGGTAAACCGGTTGGTGTTTTTCAAACCCATGAGTGGGCTCCGAGAGTTCTAATTGCTAACTCCAATCTGGTTGGTGACTGGGCGAACTGGCCGGAGTTTAGAAGGCTCGAGCACCTTGGTTTGACCATGTATGGGCAGATGACTGCTGGTAGCTGGATTTACATCGGTACTCAAGGTATTTTGCAGGGAACCTATGAAACCTTTGCTGCTGTTGCAGCTAAACGCTTCGGTGGCACTTTAGCCGGAACTCTCACCGTCACAGCAGGCTGTGGTGGCATGGGTGGAGCACAACCATTGGCGGTCACCATGAATGAGGGCACCTGTCTGATCATTGATGTTGATGAATCAAGACTCAGAAGAAGACTTGCTGATAGATATCTGGATGAAATAGCTGACAACCTTGACGATGCCATCGATAGATCAATTAAGGCTAAGGAAGAACGCAGAGCGGTATCGATTGGGCTTGTTGGAAACATGGCTGAGGTTTTACCTGAGATGCTCAGAAGAGATGTCCCAGTTGATATTGTTACCGATCAAACTTCAGCACACGACCCGCTAGCCTACCTACCCATCGGCGTTGATCTAGCCGATAGCGCTGAACTTGCCGAGAAGGATCCAGCCGATTACACCAAGCGTGCTGAAGAAGCGATGGCAAAGCATGTTGAAGCCATGGTCGGTTACATGCAAAAAGGTGCTGAAGTATTCGACTACGGTAATTCAATTCGTGATGAAGCTCGCAAAGGCGGCTATCAGGATGCCTTCAAGTTTCCTGGTTTTATTCCTGCTTATATTCGTCCACTGTTTTGTGAAGGTAAGGGGCCGTTCCGCTGGGTCGCACTCTCCGGTGATAAGAAAGATATTTACCGAACCGACCAGGCAATCCTTGAGCTCTTCCCGGAAAATGACCACCTGCGGCGCTGGATAACCATGGCTCAAGACCGAGTCCAATTCCAAGGTTTACCGGCTCGAATTTGCTGGTTGGGTTACGGGGAACGAGACAAGGCTGGAGCAGTTTTCAATGATCTGGTAGCCAAGGGTGAAGTAAGTGCACCAATAGTTATCGGCCGTGACCACCTAGATTGTGGTTCGGTTGCCTCACCGTACCGAGAGACCGAATCAATGCTTGATGGCTCTGATGCGATAGCCGACTGGCCGCTACTGAATGCCATGGTCAACATCGCCTCAGGCGCCTCTTGGGTTTCAATCCACCACGGTGGTGGCGTTGGTATCGGTAGGTCGATTCACGCAGGTCAAGTCTCAGTAGCCGATGGAACCGAACTGGCTGCGCAGAAATTGCAGCGAGTATTAACCAATGACCCAGGTATGGGAGTTATTCGTCATGTCGATGCTGGTTACCCTGAAGCGGTTGAGGTGGCCAAACACAAGCACGTCCATATTCCAATGCTGGATACCGAGTAATGACCACCACTTTATACACCGACATTTCATCTTTAGTTACTAACGATGTTCAACTTGAACTTGGTTTATTGGGGGAACTAAATGATGCTGCTTTTATTGAGCAGAACGGCTACATAAAGTGGGTTGGCTCAGCAAAGGAAGCCCCCGATGCCGATCAGAGAGTTTCGCTGGAAGGTAAAGCGGTTATTCCTGGTTTTGTTGATTCGCATGCCCACCTTCTCTTTGCTGGTGACCGAGAAAAAGAATTCGCAGCTCGAATGAACGGTGAGCAATACAGCTCAGGTGGCATTATGAACACAGTCAGGGCAACCAGAGCGGCTACCGATGAAGAACTGGATGCGGGAATAGCTGATCGTGCTATAGAAATGTATCGATCTGGGATTACCACTTTTGAGACTAAGAGTGGTTACGGTCTAACTGTTCAGGATGAGGCTAGAAGCCTCGCCATTGCCATCGAACACACCGAAGATGTTACTTTCCTGGGTGCCCACGTTATTCCTACTGAATATAAAGACAACCCCGATGGCTATGTTGATTTAGTAACAGGGGAGATGCTCGAAGCCTGTTTGCCGGTCAGTAAGTGGATAGATGTGTTCTGTGATGAGGGTGCGTTTGACTACGACCAGAGCAAAGCAATACTTGAGGCTGGCATTGCAGCTGGGTTGCAACCAAGAATCCACGCCAACCAGTTAACTGCCGGCAGGGGCGTTGAACTTGCGGTGGAGCTGGGCTGCGCCAGTGCGGATCATTTGACTCACGTCACCGCTAAAGATCTTGAGCTTTTAGCCGGCTCTGAAACAGTCGCGACCTTGCTACCTGGAGCAGAGTTTTCAACCAAGAGCAATTACCCGGATGTCCAAAGATTTCTAACTGCAGGTATCACTGTTGCCTTGGCTACCGATTGCAACCCCGGTTCTTCATACACAACCTCGATGCCGTTTTGTATTGCGGTAGCGGTTCGGGAAATGAATTTCTCCATCGAGCAAGCGCTCTGGTCGGCCACCATGGGTGGGGCTAGGGCACTTCGCAACCAGGAAATCGGCGCAATTGCGGTAGGCAAAACAGCAGACTTTGTGGTGCTAAATGCGCCGTCATATCGACACCTGGCCTACCGACCTGGCGTTGATTTGGTATTAGAGACAGTTATTTCAGGAACATCCATTTATAGGAGCAACAAGTGAAGACCGTAGTTATCAACCCAACTGGGCTGACCATGCAGGATGTCCTTGACATCGCTAGGAACGATGCCAAGATTGAGATTTCTCAGGCAACGGTTGATGCAATGACGGTTACCCGCAATCAGGTTGAAGCCTTGGCTTCTTCGAGTGAAGCGGTGTATGGAATCTCAACCGGTTTTGGTGCTTTAGCTAACACTTCGATTGCTTCTAAAGACAGAGTCCAATTACAGAAGTCTTTGATCCGATCACATGCTGCCGGTATTGGACCTGTGGTTGAGCGTGAAGTGGTTCGAGCCTTGATGACTCTTCGATTGAAGACATTGGCTTCAGGTAGAACTGGAGCTAGACCA
>JAURJV010000057.1 GCA_030832065.1 Rhodoluna sp.
AAACAGGCCTTAGTCGCCGATTCAATTCCGGAGCAACTAGAGCTAATTCTTCAGGTTAATAATCAACCTGCTGCGGTAAACCTAGTGGCACTGCCAGGCTTAGCCGAGCGAGAAGAGTTCGATTCGAATACGCTGCCAGATCGTTTTAGTCCTTACGGCTTCAGCATAAAATCCGGTAATCCAGCAGAACTAAGTGGTTTTAGCGAGGGACGTATCAGAGTTCAAGACGAGGGCTCGCAAATCGTAGCTCTAGCCATGCTAGGAGCACGAACGGCAGTGCCTAACGAAACTTGGCTTGACATGTGTGCCGGTCCAGGCGGAAAGGCTGCTTTGCTAGCGGCCTTAGCAAAACAAGTACAAGCCAAGCTAATAGCTAATGAACCGCAAAAACATCGAGCTGATTTAGTCAGGGATGCACTCCTGCCATTCACTTCAAATAGTCGAGTCACAGAATACGATGGACGCGAGATGGGCAAGATAATGCCAAACACTTTCGACAGAATACTCGTTGACGCTCCCTGCTCGGGTTTGGGAGCGCTGCGTAGAAGGCCCGAAGCCCGCTGGAGAAAATCCAATGAGGATCTCAAGGATCTGACAGCCTTGCAATTTGCTTTGATTGAGAGTGCTTACCAAGCACTGAAACCCGGTGGACTACTTCTATATGCGACTTGCTCACCACATCTATCTGAAACTACGGCAGTCGTGAATAAGGCGCTTAAGCAACTAGACCTAGAGGTATTAGACCTAACTGAAGTATTGAATGATAAGTACTTTAGTGGCGAACTGCCTTCTTCCCGAAAGACCGTGCAACTTCACACTCAGAGAGACAACACAGATTCAATGTTCATGGCTCTTTTGACTAAACCCCTTTAGGCAATAGGGTTTATCTATGGCTATCCGAATTCAACCAAGCATCCTGAGCGCTGACTTTGTGAATCTTGAAAGAGACTTTGAGTCGATTTCAACAGCTGATGGCATACACGTCGATGTAATGGATGGTCACTTTGTGCCGAACCTGACCTTCGGTGTTCCTATGGTGAAGAGAATGCAGGAGATAACCAAGCTTCCACTCGATGTCCACCTAATGATTGAAAACCCAGACACGTGGGCTGCTAAATATGCTGAATTGGGAGTGTTTTCGGTCACGGTACATCTAGAGGCTTCTAAGAACCCTTCGGCGATCGCCAAAGAAATTAGACAAAACGGTTCTCGAGCAGGAATTGCAGTAAAACCTGGGACCCCGCTGCAAGATGTCGCTCCTTACTTAGATCAATTCGATCAACTACTTATCATGTCTGTTGAACCCGGCTTCGGGGGGCAGGCCTTTATCCAGAGTTCGCTAGAGAAGGTCGAAAGGGCATCTGAGTTACTAGGGGAGAGAGACACTTGGCTTCAGGTTGACGGAGGTGTCGACGAAACCAACATCGAGTCCTTAGCTCAAGCTGGCGCTAACACTTTTGTGGCTGGATCTTCAGTCTTTAGGGCCGAGAATCGAAACACTCAAATCGGCAAACTTAGGGACTTGGGGCTTCTTGGCCAGGGTCACAGACACTAACGGACATCAATGGCTCTCGAATTCAGTTTGTCTAAGGAAGCATTTCTAAGTGCCTTTGAAGTTGGTTTCATTATTCCAATTACTTTGAAAGTCTTTGGCAGCGATGAGACGCCAATCGGAATATATTCAAAGTTAACGAAGGAGAAATCAAACACTTTTCTGCTTGAGTCGGCTGAACAAGGAGTTTGGTCCCGATACAGCTTTATCGGAGTCTCCTCTCGTGCCAGCATCATTGAAGACCGAAATAAACTAGCGATTGACTTCCCAAACCGAGTGCTACCAAACGGTTTATTACCCACTGGTTCAGGTCTTAACGTTATTGAAGAAATCTCAAGCGCCTGGACAAGCATTAGTTCTGCTGACCTTCCGCCACTAACTTCAGGTCTAGTTGGCGTTTTTGCTTGGGACACAATCCAGCAGATAGAGAAGCTACCCAATACCGGCGCCTTGCCTTACACCCACCCAATTATCCAGCTACAGCTGGTTCAGGATGTTGCGGTGGTTGATCACATGGACAATGCCATTCTCCTCATAGCAAACGTCTACTGCTCTACAGACACTGCACCAGAGGCTGCCTACGCAGAGGCAATTTCCCGACTCGAAACGATGTATGGGAATCTGGTTTCACCAGGCAACACGCAACTCAGGACTAATTTGTCTTCAACAAGCTCTGAGGTAACCGCCAACACAACTCCGGAAGCGTTCATCGATATCGTGAACACTGCAAAAGAGTATGTGAGAAAGGGCGATGCCTTCCAAGTGGTTCTTTCTCAACGCTTTGACATTCCGATTTCTGCAACTCCGATTGATACTTACCGTGTACTGCGGAGCATAAACCCGAGCCCATACATGTACTTGTTGAATTTCCAAGATAACGAAGGGCCATATTCAATAGTCGGTTCATCGCCAGAAGCTCTATTCAAAGTTCAGAAGCGGCACGCAGTAATGCACCCAATAGCTGGATCAAGGCCAAGAGGAAAGGATGCAAACCAGGACAAGGAATTAGAGTTGTCGCTGACTGCCGACGCTAAGGAAAAAGCCGAACATCTGATGCTGGTTGACCTAGCTCGAAACGATCTGCTAAAAGTATGCAAGGCAGATTCCATCAGCGTCACTGAGTTCATGAAGGTTCACAGATTTAGTCATGTGATGCATTTGGTTTCAACTGTTGAAGGGGACTTGAGGTCAGATGCAACAGCAATTTCTGTGCTACGGGCCACCTTCCCAGCTGGAACTCTCTCTGGTGCCCCTAAGCCTAGAGCCCTTGAGATTATTGATGAACTGGAACCTGATAACAGGGGTATTTTTGGTGGGGTTATTGGCTACATCGATTTCGCTGGTAACACTGATCTTGCTATAGCCATTCGCTCAGCCTTCATAAGGGATGGACTCGCCCACATCCAGGCTGGGGCAGGAATAGTTCTTGATTCCGATCCACAAAGTGAATATCAAGAGACCATAAACAAGGCCTCAGCTATGATTCGAGCGATTGAACAGGCAAATCGTTCATTTGGCCAATCGTAATAGCCAAATTTGTTAAGATTGAAGCAAGGAAAGGTCAAAATGTCTGAATCTCAAGATGAACCAGGTCACGGAAACTCTGTTGCTGCTTGGTCTGCAGTTACACTAGCAATCCTCGGAGTTTCAGCTCTAACGCTTGGCTATCTAACCGGTATGACTATTGTTACCTACATCGGAGCTGCCCTTAGCGTAGTGTCCATTCCTCTCGGCCCAATCATGGCAAAACTTGGCTACGGTGTAGCTGGCAAATCTAAGAAGTAATGCTGCAAGATCTCTACGCCGGTAGCGTTGCTGATGCTGCAGCTAGACGACTATTGGTTCCGGTTGAGCAACTTGAATCACTGATTAGCAAACTGGATCAACCCTTAGATGCATTCAATGTCCTGCGGGCTGGTTCAACAGTAAATGTAATTGCCGAAATCAAGCGCGCTAGTCCTTCTAAAGGTTTCTTAGCTGAAATACCAAGCGCAGCTGAATTTGCAGTGAGGTACGAGAAAGCTGGCGCAGCAGCTATTTCAGTGCTTACCGAGCGAAGGAAATTTCTTGGATCTCTAGATGACCTCGCTGAGGTTACTCGCGATGTAGCTGTTCCTGTATTGAGGAAGGACTTCATTGCTAATGAATACCAAATACTCGAAGCCAGGGCACACGGCGCAGACATCATCCTGCTTATTGTTGCAGGCCTAAATCAACCACAACTAGAACACCTATTTAAGTTCGCCACTTCACTGGGTATGTCGGTCCTAGTCGAAACCCACAGTAAAGAAGAGGTTTCAAGAGCCAACGACATTGGGGCTCAAATCATCGGGATAAATGCCAGGAACCTCAGTACCTTCGACACAGATCTAGGGTTATTTGGTGATTTGGTCGGAGGACTAGCCTCAGATGTATTAGCCGTAGCTGAGTCAGCTGTCCGAGACCGCTCCGATGTCGAAACATACGCGGCCGCTGGCGCTAGTTGCGTTCTGGTTGGTGAGGCTTTGGTCACAGGAGATGCCGAGGCTCTACTGGGAGAATTCATTACAGTTCCGAAGGCTAGAATTGTCTAGATGGAGACTGGAAAACTAAGCGAGCAGAATGGACCGTACTTCGGTCAATTCGGTGGGCGGTTCGTGCCAGAATCCCTGATTGCCGCCCTCGACGAACTTGAACAAACATACACACAGGCAAAGAACGACCCTTCATTCCAAGCAGAACTTGACGAACTGAATGCCAAATACGTTGGTAGACCCTCAATAATCACGGAAGTGCCAAAGTTTGCCGCATTAGCTGGGAACGTCCGAGTCTTTCTAAAACGCGAAGACCTCAACCACACTGGTAGCCACAAGATAAACAACGTAATCGGGCAGGCACTTATTACCAAAAGAATGGGTAAGACCAGAGTTATTGCCGAAACTGGTGCCGGCCAACACGGTGTTGCCACCGCAACTGCTGCCGCCCTATTCGGCCTTGAATGTGTTGTTTACATGGGTGAGGTCGATACTCAACGCCAGGCACTAAACGTTGCACGTATGAAGCTTTTGGGAGCCGAAGTTATTCCGGTCACAACTGGATCTAGAACACTAAAAGACGCAATCAACGAAGCTCTTCGCGACTGGGTTACTAACGTCGCAGACACTCACTACCTACTTGGAACAGTGGCGGGACCACACCCCTTCCCAACCATGGTTCGCGATTTCCATTCGGTCATCGGTAAAGAGGCAAGACAACAGATGCTGACCGAGTACGGTTTTCTACCAACTGTTGCGGCAGCATGTGTAGGTGGAGGCTCTAACGCGATTGGTCTATTTCACGCATTTCTTGATGACGAAGTGAAACTTTGGGGATTTGAAGCTGCCGGCGAGGGTGTTGAGACCGGCAAGCACGCCGCAACTTTGAACAAGGGAACTGTCGGAGTATTGCACGGAGCCAAGAGTTACATGCTGCAGGACGAAGATGGTCAGACGATGGAGAGCCACTCGATCTCTGCAGGATTGGACTATCCAGGTGTCGGTCCGGAGCACTCTTGGTTGAAGGACATCGAGCGCGCTGAATACTTCCCGATCACCGACGACGAAGCGATGCAGGCGCTTAAGCTGCTAGCTGAGACCGAAGGAATTATTGCAGCTATTGAAACTGCTCACGCTCTAGCAGGTGTAATCAAGTATGGAAAATCTCTTCCGGCTGGAGCTTCCATCCTGATAAACCTCAGTGGTCGCGGCGACAAGGACATGGAGACAGTAGGAAAGTACTTTGGTTTCTTGGGGGCTGGAAATGAGTAAGACAACCGATGCAATCAAGGCAGCTCAATCGAGGCACGAGAATGTTTTGGTTGGATATTTCCCAGCTGGATTTCCAACAGTAAAAGATTCGATTGAAGCATGCGTTGCAATGTGTGAGTCTGGGGTGGATGTACTTGAATTAGGTGTCCCATACAGCGATCCAGTTATGGATGGGTTGGTTATTCAACAGGCAACTGAAAAAGCTCTGTCCAATGGCTTTAAGCTCAAGGATCTTCAGGAAGTCATAGCTGGAATCACCTCAAAGGTAGACACCCCAATCCTGGTGATGAGCTACTGGAACCCGGTCATCAGATATGGAGTCCAAGAGTTCGCGAAAACCATCAAAGAGGCCGGAGCAGTCGGGCTGATAACTCCGGATTTAATTCCTGATGAGGCAGCTGACTGGCTGCAAATCTCGGAAGAGCTCAACCTAGATCGAGTTTTCTTGGCAACTCCATCCTCCTCACAAGAGCGCCTTGATAGCGCTGTCGATTCAAGTAAAGGTTTCGTTTACGGTGTTTCGACCATGGGCATCACGGGAACTAGAGAGGACCTTGATGTTCAGGCAAGGGCAGTTGTTTCAGGCGTGAAAAGCCATAATTCCAGCGTTCCTGTGTGTGTTGGCATTGGAATCTCAACTGCCGAACAGGTCTCTGAAGTAAACTCCTATGCAGATGGTGCAATAGTTGGCAGTGCCTTCATCAAGGCATACAACAGTGGCGGCATCAATGAACTTGTTAGATCTGTAAAAAACATGAAAGCGGGTGCTCAGTCTTGAGCCTTTTCAGTTCTATTCCTTCACCAACGATCAGCTCATTCAACCTCGGTCCATTTCAAATACACTTCTACGCCTTGTTCATTCTCGCTGGAATCGTAATAGCGACTGTTGTTACCGCGGGACGCCTTCGTGAAAGAGATGTTGAACCAGGCCTAGCAATCGATATTGCTATTTGGGCAGTTCCTTTCGGCATCATAGGTGGCCGACTATTTCACGTTTTCACCCACATCAATGACTATTTCGGACCAGGTAAAGACTGGCTCTCAATGTTCAGGCTTTGGGAGGGTGGGCTCGCTATCTATGGTGCATTGATCTTCGGAGCCATCGGCGCATATATCGCTTGCCAAGTTGACATCAAGCCGCTAAAAATCAAATCGGCCGGTATTCGATTCCTAAGCTTTGCCGATGCACTAGTGCCAGGTCTTCTGGCAGCGCAGGCTATCGGCAGATGGGGAAATTACTTTAACAGTGAACTATTCGGGGAGCCTACGGATCTTCCATGGGGACTAGAGATCTCCTGGGCCAACCCAAGTTACCCACTGGGTCTGCCAGCAGGAATAACATTCCACCCAACCTTCCTATACGAATCGCTCTGGTCTGTAATTGGTATTGCAGCTCTATTACTGCTGGAGAAGAGATTTAATCTTCGTTGGGGACGGTTATTCGCACTCTATCTAATTTGGTATAGCGTAGGGCGCTTCTTCATTGAGGGCATTCGTCTCGACCCATCGGATGTAATCCTTGGATTACGTACCAACCAGTGGTCTGCAGTTTTTGGCGCTCTGATCGGTTTGACCTTGTTTATAGTTCAACGTTATAAACACACCGGCGTCGAGCAGAGCGCATACCTACCGGGAAGATCAAGAACCCCGATAGAACCAATAGTCAAGAAGAAGACCAAGAAGGTCTCGGAAGATCAAGCAACTGAAACAACTCCAACAGAGGAATAGATGAGAAGAGCCAAGATTGTTGCAACCTTAGGGCCTGCGACTTCGACCTATGAATCAATTTCAGCAATTATTGAAGCTGGAGTAGATGTGGCGAGAATGAACTTAAGCCACGGTAGCTACGATGTTCACGAGGAGATTTACAACACCGTCAGAAAGGCAGCTAAAGACTCGGGTAAGCCTGTTGGTGTGTTTATAGACCTACAGGGTCCAAAGATTAGACTCGGTAAATTCGCCTCAGGCCCGGTGAACCTTGAAAAGGGTGACACCTTCAAAATCACCATTGACGACATCGAAGGTAACCAAGAGATCTGCTCTACCACCTTCAAAGGTTTACCTGGCGATGTCAACGTTGGGGACGTCCTGCTAATCGATGATGGAAAAGTTGGGCTTAGGGCCACTGCAGTAGATGACCGCACAGTGACTACAGTGGTTGAAGTTGCTGGAGTAATCAGCAATAACAAGGGGATCAATTTACCCGGCGTAGCGGTAAATGTTCCGGCGCTCAGTGACAAGGACGAGGCTGACCTCCGTTGGGGAATCAAACTCGGAGTCGACATGGTTGCGCTTTCTTTCGTGCGGAACGCATCAGATATTGTTCGAGTGCACGAAATCATGAAGGAGGAAGGTAAATTCCTTCCGGTTATTGCAAAGATTGAGAAGCCTCAGGCAGTTGAGAATCTAGAGGAGATAATCGACGCTTTCGATGGAGTCATGGTTGCCCGCGGAGATCTAGGGGTTGAGCTGCCCTTCTGGCAAGTTCCACTTGTTCAAAAACGAGCCATTGAATTATCAAGAAGGTGGGCTAAGCCGGTCATAGTTGCTACCCAAATGCTGGAATCCATGATTGAAGCCTCAAGACCTACTAGAGCCGAGGCCAGTGACGTTGCTAACGCGGTTTTGGATGGCGCTGATTGCCTAATGCTTTCTGGCGAAACTTCGATCGGAGCGTTTCCGGTTGAAACAGTTGCAGCGATGGCAAGCATTATTGAATCAACCGAAGACAACGGTTTGTCGCGTATTTCGCCGCTTGGCACCAAGCCTCACACTCACGGTGGTGCTGTCACACTAGCTGCCACCGAGATTGCTGAGCTTCTGGGATCAAAATTCATCTGTGTCTTCACGGAAAGCGGTGATTCACTCAAGCGAGTCTCAAGGCTGCGTCACGAGATACCAACAATTGCTTTTACCCCATCAGTTGACACTCAACACAGGCTCTCTATTGTTTGGGGTTCGAATGTCTACATGGTTACACCGGTAACCCACACCGATGAAATGATGTTCCAAGTTGATGAAATTTTGCTCAGCAGAGGTTTGGCTGAAGTAGGGGAAGAAGTTGTGGTCGTTGCTGGAACTCCACCCGGCATCCCAGGTTCAACCAACTCTCTTCGAGTCCACCGAGTTGGCGACGCTAAAAACGGTGTAGTGCCGGCATACAGCAGATAAGCAAAAAGACCCCGAGCTTCGGGGTCTTTCTTTTGGTGCCGAAGGTGGGAGTCGAACCCACACGCCCTTTCGAGCAAAGCATTTTGAGTGCTCCGCGTCTGCCATTTCGCCACTTCGGCAAGCAACAAAATAAGAGTCTAAACCATGGAAGCCTTGTATGGTAATCGTATGCAGAGCAATACCAAACCGAGGGTGATAGTCGCCGAAGACGAGGCGATTATTCGCCTTGACATCGTTGAGACACTTACTGAAGCGGGTTTTGACTGTATTGCTCAAGCAAGTAACGGCCAGGAATGCGTTAGCTTGACCTTGGAACACCATCCTGACCTGGTCCTAATGGACATCAAGATGCCCGTCATGGATGGTTTGGAAGCTGCCGAAGTCTTAGCGGAACACAAAATTCCAGTTGTTTTGCTAACTGCTTTCAGTTCCCCAGATCTAGTGGACAGAGCAAGTGCTGCAGGGGTTTATAACTATGTCGTCAAACCTTTCAATCCGGCGAATCTCATTCCGGCCCTTCGCATAGCCCTATCCCTGCACTCGAGGATGGTCGAGGCAGAAAAGGACTTAGACGAGGCTAATGAAAAGTTGGAAAGTCGGAAGCTAACTGACATAGCTAAGGCTCTGCTCATCGAAAAGATGAAGATGAATGAACCCGAGGCCTTTAGATGGATTCAGAAGGCTTCAATGGATCGTAGGTTGACTATGCGACAGGTTGCCCAAACAGTAATTGAGCAACTAGGGGACTAGCGGTTATCTCTAAGGAAGTTAGTGATCCGAATAGTGGAGAGTCTTTTACCATCTTCATCTGTGATGACTACCTCGTGAGTGGTCAAATTTTTGCCAAGACTAATCGCTTTTGCCGTGGCAGTTACCAAACCTGCTGAACAGCTTTTGGTGTGTGAGGCGTTAATCTCAATACCCACTGCGTGACGGCCTGGTCCGGCTGCTATGTTTGCCGCCATGCTTCCCAGTGATTCTGCCAAAACAACATATGCTCCACCGTGGACAATCCCGAAGGGCTGAGTGTTACCCTCAACCGGCATCGTAGCTATACCGCCTTGGGCAGAAAGTTCCACAACTTTAATTCCCATCTTCTCGGCAAGCGCACCAACTCCTCTTGTTTGAATCCAATCGGCAACTTCCTTAGACATCTCTGAAGACATACTCATCCTTTGGTCTGTTTAACAACTTGGTCAAGTTAGGCTTATTCCATGACCAAGGGCAAGCCTACTCTTTTACTAATCGACGGGCACTCTTTAGCCTTCCGAGCCTTTTACGCGCTTAGCCCTGATGCTTTCAAGACTCCAGACGGTCAACACACTAACGCTGTACATGGTTTTATTTCTATGATGCTGAGCATCATCGGCAACGAGAAACCAACACATCTAGCCGTTGCCTTTGACCTCTCACGAAGCTCGTTCAGGACAGAAGAGTATCCGGAATACAAGGGCACCAGAGGTGAAACTCCTCCTGAATTCAACGGCCAGACTGAGCTACTTCGTGATGCACTTCAGGCAATGGACATCATTACGCTGAGCCGAGAGAATTATGAAGCTGACGACATAATCGCCAGCCTTGCCGATCAAGCGAGTGCCGATGGCTATCGGGTCCTGATAGTTTCCGGTGATCGAGATACTTTCCAACTAATCCAAGACGATGTAACCATTCTTTATCCAGTTAAGGGAGTAATGAACCTTGCTCGAATGACTGATGAGGCAGTGCTAGAGAAATATGGAATCCACGCGAAGCAGTATCCGGATCTAGCGGCCCTAGTTGGCGAAACCAGCGACAATTTACCAGGAATCCCAGGTGTAGGGCCCAAGACAGCTGCAAAATGGCTTCAGCAGTTCGGAAGTTTACAGAGCATCCTTGATGCTGCTGATGAGATCCCGGGAAAGGTGGGAGAGAGTCTCAGAGAACATAGAGAGTTGGCGATTCGTAATCGGAGACTCAATCACCTGGTCAGAGATTTAGATATTGGTCACGAATTTCAGAGTTTCGTGCTTAAACCTGTTGAAGAGCAAAAGGTGCGAGACAGTTTCGCCAAAATGCACTTCCGATCCCTCTTGGAACGTGTCTTTAAAGGGCTTGGCGTAGTTCGCTCAGATGCACCTGTGGTACTCGAGGATGCAGTCGAGGATTCCACACCGAAAATTGAGCTGGATCTTAAACTACCGCGGCTTAGCGCCAAACATGACCTAGCCAAGATTCTCAAGAGCAAGTCTGCTCTTTCAGTTTTTGCTGATTTTGATGAGGATGAACTTATCGGTCTAGCTTTGGGGGCTAAATCTGAACGTATGTATGCGGACTTCCAGGCTAATAAAAAAGAGCTGTTGGATTGGTTGGCGTCGGAGCAAAACAAAGTTGTTTATGACGTTAAAGCATTGGAACGATGGCTATTAGCGCATAAAGGAAAGCTCTCTGGAGTTTCTGATGATCCAATACTTCTGGCTTACATTGAGAATCCGCTTCGTCGTGGCTACTCAGTGGAGGAGTTAGTTTCAGAATTCCTAGGTGTGACCGTCGAATCTGCTAGCGAAGATGTGGTCGACCAAGGACCAGATCTTTCGGCGGCTGCTTGGTACTTACTTCCTTTGGTTGATTCTCTTCGCAGCGAACTTGTAAAGACTAATCAGCTGTCTGTTTACGAAGAAATAGAGATGCCATCAGCCCACGCTCTGGCTCACATGGAGCAGGTAGGAATCCACATCGATGAAACTGTTCTCGCTAAACAGATCAAGGAACTTGACAAAGAGATTTCTAAGCTAGCTGCAGAGTGCTACGAGATTATCGGTAAAGAGATTAATCTAGCGTCACCGAAGCAACTTCAAACCGTGCTTTTTGATGATCTTGGGATGCAGGGGACAAGTAAGGTAAAAACAGGTTTCTCTACTAACGCCGATGCGCTAACAACACTCTTTGAACAGAACGGGCACCCTTTCCTTGAAAAACTACTTGCTCATCGAGAGGTGACCAAGATAAGGCAAATGATAGAGACTATAAGCAAAGCTGTTTCCAAAGATGGTCGAATTCACACCACCTACGTCCAAAACGGAACATCCACTGGTCGACTATCTTCGGAGAATCCGAATCTGCAGAACATCCCTGTCCGTAGCGAACGTGGCAGACGGATCAGAGATGCTTTCACAGTTGGCGAAGACTTCGAGTGTTTACTTACTGCCGACTATTCACAGATTGAAATGCGAATACTGGCACACCTTTCCCAAGATGCCGGGCTCATTGAAGCCTTCAAATCTGGAGAGGACCTTCATAAATTCGTTGGAGCAAGGATCTACGGCGTCAAGCCAGAGGAAGTCACCTCGGCTATGCGAGCCAAAGTTAAAGCGATGTCTTATGGCCTGGTCTATGGTTTGAGCGAATATGGTTTAGCTAAGCAGCTAAGAATAAGTAATGCTGATGCCAAACAGCTTATGAACGACTATTTCGCGCGGTTTGGTGGTGTGCGGACCTATCTCAGTAAAGTCGTGGACGACGCTAAGAAAGACCTTCACACGACGACCATATATGGCCGAAGAAGACCCTTCCTGGACCTAAATAGCAAAATATTCGCAGTCAAAGAGAATGCAAGAAGAGCAGCCCTAAACGCTCCGATTCAAGGAACGGCAGCCGATGTAATGAAATTAGCCATGATAAAGGTGGATGCGGCACTGCGGGAAGCCAAGGTCAAGAGCCGTATTCTGCTTCAGGTACATGACGAATTGGTCCTGGAGGTAGCTAAAGGGGAACTGGATAAGGTCAAGAAGATAGTCATCCAGGGCATGACCGAGGCTGCCAAACTTGATGTTCCGCTAGACGTGAATGTTGGTGTCGGCAAGAGCTGGGACGAAGCTGCCCACTAGCCAAAAACTGGATTGTTTCACCCAAAAAGCCCATTAGACTTGGCAAGGCTCAGTTTTTGAGCCAAAATCCCTATCCATCGCCAGGTGGTTGAAGCAAAGCATGCTTGAGCTACATGGCCCGAGTAAAACCAGAACGAGATTATTTCTCTATGACAGAAACAACAAAGGCAACCCCACAGGTTGCAGTGAACGACATCGGTTCAGCTGAAGAGCTACTTGCAGAAATCGAAAAAACCCTAAAATCTTTCAACGACGGAGATCTAATCTCTGGAATTGTTGTCAAGATTGACCGCGACGAGGTTCTACTCGACGTCGGTTACAAAACTGAAGGTGTTATCCCTTCACGTGAACTATCTATTCGCCACGACGCTGATCCAAGCGACATTGTTACCGTCGGCGATTCAATCGAAGCTCTTGTTCTTCAGAAAGAAGACAAAGAGGGTCGTCTAATTCTTTCCAAGAAGCGTGCCCAGTATGAGCGCGCTTGGGGTGATGTTGAGAAAATCAAGGAAACCGATGGTGTTGTCACCGGTTTGGTCATCGAAGTTGTTAAGGGTGGTCTAATCGTTGACATCGGTCTACGTGGATTCCTGCCTGCATCGCTTATTGAACTGCGTAGAGTAAGAGACCTAACTCCTTACCTACACACCAAGGTCGAGGCAAAGATTCTTGAGCTTGACAAGAACCGCAACAACGTTGTTCTTTCACGTCGCGCTCTTCTTGAAGAGTCACAGACTGCTAACCGTTCGACCTTCCTAGCCGATCTTGCTAAGGGTCAAATTCGTACCGGTGTCGTTTCATCGATTGTTAACTTCGGTGCATTCATCGACCTGGGTGGAGTTGACGGTCTGGTTCACGTTTCAGAGCTTTCCTGGAAGCACATTGAGCACGCCAGCGAGGTTGTTGAAATTGGTCAGGAAGTAACCGTTGAGGTTCTTGAGGTTGATCAGGACCGCGAACGCGTCTCACTATCCTTGAAGTCAACTCAGGAAGACCCATGGCAGGTGTTCGCAAGAACTCATGCTATTGGTCAATACGCACCAGGTAAGGTAACCAAGATTGTTCCATTCGGCGCATTCGTTCGTGTTGCTGATGGCATTGAGGGTCTAGTTCACATATCTGAACTATCTTCCAAGCACATCGATCTAGCTAGCCAAGTCGTTACGGTTAACCAGGACGTATTCGTAAAGGTTATTGACATCGACCTAGACCGTAGAAGAATCTCGCTATCGCTAAAGCAGGCAACTGAAGAAACTGACCCTAACGGGACAGACTTCAACCCTGCGCTATACGGTTTGGCATCTGACTTCGATGACCAGGGTAACTACAAATATCCTGAAGGATTCGATCCAGCTACCAGCGAATGGAAGCCTGGCTTTGAAGAGGCTAAAGCTAAGTGGGAGAAGGAATACGGCGAGGCTCACGCTCGTTGGGAAGAGCACAAGAAGCAAGTTGCTGCTGCTCGCGAGCTAGAAGCTACACTTCCAGATGCTGCTCCAGTCGTAGAAGCAAACACCACCAGCTCTTCATCCGAGGGCATGGAATCAGCAACCGGAACTCTATCGGATGACGCATCACTTACTGCCCTGAAGGAAAAACTGGACGGCGCAGAGTAACAAGCTCTAATCAAAACGGGGTTGAGCTTAGAGCTCGGCCCCGTTTTGCTTTATCCAGTTAGGCTTAAGTCATGCTTCTGATTGGTCTCACAGGTGGCATTGCTGCAGGCAAGTCCACCGTTGCCAAGCTCTGGCAAGACCTAGGTGGTTTGGAAATTGACGCAGACCAGGTTGCCAGGGACGTGGTTGCAAAGGGGACTCCCGGTCTTGGCGCAGTAGTGGCTGCCTTTGGAGAAGACATGCTGACCCCTGATGGCGAATTGGATCGAGCAAAGATGGGCGAGTTGGTCTTCTCTAATGAAGCATCTAGAAAAGCTCTAGAAGCAATTGTTCACCCCTTGGTCAGGCAGCAAGTGAAGTCCAGACTTGATTCCATGCCAGCTGACGCGATCGTTATCTATACAGTTCCGTTGTTGGTTGAAGCAAAAGTAGACCTTCCTTTTGATGCAGTAGTTACAGTCGAGGCACCCGATGAAGTTCGAGTTGAGCGACTAGTTGCCAACAGAGGACTCACGCCAACGCAGGCACAGGCAAGGGTGGCTTCCCAAGCCAGACCTATCGAACGAGCGGCTAATGCCGATTACATCCTTAATTCCAATCAGTCTTTAGACTTATTGCTCACCGATGCGAAAGCACTCTGGAAGACATTCCAGAAGAGAGCAACTAATTGAGAGAACCGACACGAAGCTACCGGCCCTTCGAGGTTATTAGCGACTATCAGCCTTCCGGCGATCAGCCAGCCGCAATAGCTGAACTGGGTCACCGCATCAATGCTGGTGAAAAAGACGTTGTGTTACTTGGTGCTACCGGTACTGGAAAGTCAGCGACAACTGCTTGGCTGATCGAAAAGCTCCAGCGTCCAACGTTAGTGCTGGCCCACAATAAAACTCTTGCCGCCCAATTGGTCAGCGAATTTAGGGCGTTGTTACCTAATAACGCAATTGAATATTTCGTCAGTTACTACGACTATTACCAGCCAGAAGCCTATGTTCCGCAATCTGATACCTACATCGAAAAGGACTCCAGCATCAACTCCGAAGTTGAAAAACTTCGCTATTCGGCAACGATGAGTTTGCTCACCCGAAGGGATGTTGTTGTAGTAAGCACGGTTTCTTGTATTTACGGTCTCGGTGCACCAAGTGAGTACCTGGACATGTCTCTGCCACTGCATAAGGGGCAGACCATTGATCGCGAGGCGTTAATCAGAGAATTCGTCAAAATGCAATATCAACGCAATGACTACGAATTCACTCGAGGTAATTTCAGGGTGAAGGGTGACACCATAGAGATTATTCCCGTCTATGACGAGCTGGCTATTAGGTTGGAACTCTTTGGCGATGAAATCGAGAACATCTACCAACTTCATCCGCTGACCGGTGAGGTAGTCAAAGTTATCGACACCATAAGCGTCTTTCCCGCTAGCTACTATGTCACCTCACCAGAAAACATGGGCTTGGCACTTGAAGCCATCGAGGAAGAGATGGTGGCAAGGGTTAAAGAATTTGAAGCTCAAGGCAAATTGCTAGAGGCTCAAAGAATTAAAATGCGCACCACTTTCGATCTGGAGATGATTCGAGAGCTTGGTTTTTGCTCTGGCATTGAAAACTACTCCCGGCATCTAGATGGTCGAGAGCCGGGCTCTGCTCCAAGCTGCCTGTTGGATTACTTTCCGGATGACTTCCTCACCGT
>JAURJV010000058.1 GCA_030832065.1 Rhodoluna sp.
ACCGTTGACCCTGGCTGCCCAAGTAACTGCGCCCGGATCGGTTCCTCGAACAGCGGCTGTCAAGTTGATTACTTCTCCGGCCGCAAACAACGAACTGGTCATGTATACCTTAGGGGAGCTGGTTACAACGGGCAGTTTCTTGGCTGCTTTGAGAACCAGGGTGGATTGAGCTGGAACGGTGAGCTTCAAGACTCCGGCTGAGTCTGTGCTGACTTTGGCTGTTCCAAGCAGAGCCGTGAACGATGAGCTTCTAGTCGAAGTCTGAACTGACACTGTCTTTGCCTTTGTGTCGCTGTTGAAGGCAACCACATACTCGACGCGGTTAGTTTTATCGATGCGACTGTTGACCATAACTCCGTCGCTGGCCAGTCTCAGCAGCTGGGGACCGCTGGCTAACGCAGGGTGGTCCTTGCGTAGTTTGTTTAGTTGCGTCAACCTAGTGGTTAGCGGAGTCACGATGTTGTATGAGTTTTGAATTCCGATTGGATCTCCCCAGACGCGCTCTTCCTCTTTCCAGGTCTTAACCATTGTGGTGAACATGTCTTGGCGGGCTGCTTTATCGCCAGCAGCGCCAAGCATTCCAACTTCATCTCCGTAAAAGATGGATGGTATGCCTCGGGTGAGGAACATCACATCATGAGCCAGCAGATTTACTTTGCGAAGCTTTGAGATTGACATTCCTGAGCGTAGTAAGTAAGCGGCTCGACCCATGTCATGGTTACCTAGGAAGTTGATTAGGTTGTATGAGCTCTTATTCGGGGTTAGGTACTTGTTATCAGATCTGAAAACGTTTGCGAGTACCTCCGCAGTTCCACCCTGGGCGTAGCCAACCGCAGCTGGCTGGAAAGCGAAGTCAAGCACCGAAGGTAAACCCTGCTTGTGGATGTAGCCGCTAAGCGTTGAAATAGCACCGTCGTAGTACTCACCGAAGGCAAATAGTTTTTGACCGCGTTCGGCCATTGTGTCAGCGGTTCGCTCTTCCATAGCTTCGAACCATCTAGTGAAGAATTGATCATCAACATGCTTGGCAGTGTCGATGCGGAAGCCATCAACTCCGTAATCATTCACCCACATGGAATAAATATCGGCAAAGCCATCCACAACCTCTTGGTTCTCAGTCTTCACGTCATCCAAGCCACCGAAGTCACCGTTCTGGTATTCGCCTTTGTTGCCCCAGTTTTTGATGGGACCCATGTTGTGGTAATTACTTAATACATTTAGGAATGCTGGGGCTCTGGCTTCTGCCATCTCTGCAGGAATATAAGCCGTGTTGTTTACCTGGCCGTTGTAGTCTCGGCTAGTTCCATATTGGATGATGTCACCGGTGTGGTTGACCACGATATCTAAGATGACTTTCATTCCCAGCCGGTGAGCACAATCGCTGACCGTTTTGAAGTCATCGTTGGTTCCCCAGTGTGGGTCAATCTTGGTGAAGTCGGTGACAAAGTAACCGTGGTAAGCGCTGCTTCCGTTTTGAACGAAATTCTGCACGAACGGTGGGCTGATCCAGACCGCGGTGAAGCCTAAACGCTTGATTCTCGGGATACCATCGCCACTGCCATCGGTCTTATTGCAACCGTCAGCTAGACCCTTCAGGTCGCCACCGTGAGAATAGGCCCAGTCGGTTGGCAGGTAGCCAGTCTGGTTTACATCGCCAACTAGACCACCGCGGTCATTGGTTGTGTCACCGTTTTTGTAACGGTCAAACATGACGAAGTAAATACTGTCATTGGCAAAGGATGAGCGTTCTGTCGTTCCAACCAGGGCAGCTGCTTCAATCAGTGTTGGCTGAGCAGATTCTGTTTCAGCTGGCGCTACCGGAACGGTAGCCAAAATCTTGCCATCTTTATCTACCGAGCCTGATTCAATCCAAATTTCACCACCGGTATTAATTACGTCCATCATTTGTTCGCGATCGACTGGATCGGCGGTGTTGCCCTTATGAATTACGAAGGGGAAGTACTTTGTGTCGCTGGTAAGCGGGACAGTGAACTTGATTCCCCAGGCGTCAGTGGTGATGTCTGGTTTCTGTGATTTTGCCCAGGTATTTGGCTTATCTGCACCACCAAAGTTTTGGTCAAACAGTGCGTTCAGAGTCCAATCTTTATAATTCTTATCGGCTCGGCGGTAGTGAATTACTGCCTTGTTAGCCGCGTGAGCTTTACCAACTCTGACGCCTTCGTAGGCATCACTCAGATAGAGCTCAGAATTCTGGGAAACATCAGCGGTCATGCTCAGGCTGGTATCGAAAGTTCTACCACTGAGTTTCATCTTGGTTTTGATAGTTACCTTGGTCAAAGTTGCAGGCACCGGCATCACTGCTGTCATTGTGCTGTCAAAATTCGCTAAGTAGGTTTGCCCATCAGCGGTAACTTCGACCGAACGATCTTTCTTTGACTCAGCGGCTGCTGCAAGGTGGAACTTAATATTCTTCGTAGCACCGAGTCTCGAAGGATAAGGGGTACCAGTTGAATCAAGCCAAACTTCAGGTCTACTAATCGGATTGATTGCAGTCGACGACTTAGTCATCCCGGTCGCAGTGATAAGTAAATCTCCGGCACCGGCAGGAATAGCGACTACTCCGAACCACCCGTAATTGTCGACTCCCAAGGCTCTTGACGAGGCAACAGTGGTTGCGCTGTTGCTGGCTAGAGCGATTGATATTTTTGCTGACTTAGGTAGAGTTTTGGGAACGTGAACAACCAGATCATATTTCTGGGCTTCGGATTCTGCATTAGATACCGAAATTGAGGTGAAAGTCAGGCCAAAGGCCACGATCGAGGCAACAATGCCCAAAGTCCGCTTAAAGTTACGCATAGTACTTCAAGTCTATGTTTGAAAGTGCTGCGGCTACCCGTTCCGCTTAGGACTCACAGCATATACAGGGATATATCGATACATCAAACCTGCCCCGAGCAACCCTACGAAACCAAAGCTGGCCATAGCCCAGGTCAGGCCAAGCGGAATAATCAGTGCAGACAGTAATTGGGGTGCAGCGGCGTCGCCAAAATCAACCAGCAGTCGGTACGAGGCTAGGAATTCGTTGCGCTTATCTTTTGGTGCCAAGTCGGCACCGAGTACCATGATTACGCCACTGCCAATCCCATTTGCCAGCGACATCAGAAGGGCTAGCAGAAGGAAGGTATTTCCGTCGACGGCAATACCAACTAAGAAGTGGGTTATCCCTAGTCCGAGCAGAGTGGGCACTGCGGCAAAAGCTCGGCCAAATTTATCCATGATCTGACCACTCAGGTAGAACATGGCAAAGTCCAAAGCACCAGCAAGAGCAATGTATAGAGATGCCTGCTCTGCAGGGATGCCAAGTGCAACTGCTATGAGTGGAAGTCCGACCATTCGAGTTCCACGCAAAGCAGAAAGGATTGATGAGGCAGCCCCGAGGGTTGCTAATTTTTTCCCTTCGCGTTTTGCTATTCGGAAAGTTTCTTTTATTGAAGCTGAAGTCTTTTCTAAATCAGGTTCAGGTTTAGTCAGCGCGAGAATGACTGCCGCCGCTGCGCAGAGCACCAGTGGCAGTGTGTAAACGGCTTCGATAGAAACGTACAGGATCAGCAGTGCTCCGATTGCAGGACCGGCGAACGAACCAGCTCGAAACATTCCCCCGAGGATGGACAGTGACCTAGCTCTGACTTCGATTGGAACATGCTCGGTCATCCAAGCTAAACGAGCCAAACCAAATACTGCTGCAGCTGCTCCAACAATAAATACACCTAAGCCCAACATCAGCAAGTTGATTGCAAAGAGGCTGGAAAGAATTCCTAAAGCTGCAGCTAAACTTGCCAGAATCATGGCACGTCGTTCACCTAGGCGATCAACCAGGTTAGCAGCTGGAATATCGGCGACCAGTCGGCCAATCATCATCAGTCCAGCGATAGCGCCAGCGATGGCGATGTTTCCACCTAAACCAATTGCGCTAGCCGGGATGCTTGGGATGATACCGAATTCAGCTGTGGAGAAAAGGAACGAGGGTAGGTAAACCGGAAACACTAATCGGCGTTTTGCGAAAGGCTGGTTTTTATCCACCAGCCAATTATCGCCTAGGGATTACTTGATAGTTATCTGTTTGATGCTGGAAACAGAGATGGCACCAGAGGTGCTCTTATAGATTGCGGCCACACTTACCTTAGACCCGTAGGCCAGTCCTTCGCCAACAAAGGGCTGGTAGTCCCAAATCATTCCGAAGTTTCTGCTGTCATCGCTACCTAGGACCTGCCAAATTCCACCATCTTTCTTGGCAACAAATGTGACGGTTCCTAGGTCGGATCCAGATATCGCGCTGTTCAAAGTGATGCTCTGGTCTCCAGTGTTGAGCATGGCACTGAGCGGAACGGACACTGTTTCACTAGAAATTGGCAGTGGGCTGAGGGCCTTCAGGATGATGGTTCCGCGAGCGGGGATAGTGAAAGTTATCTCGCCTGCAGCGTTTGAGCTTGGTGCTGAACTGCTCATCAGTGATTGCCATGAGCTCAGCGGGGTGGAGGCTACAACCTTCACACTCTTGGCAGCAGTTCCTGAGTTGAAGCCAACTAGATACTCGGTTCGACTTATTGGATCAAATCGGCTGACCACCATGGTTTGTGCATCAACTAGCCGTTGGGTTTGTGACCCGCTAGAAAGTGCTGGATGTTGTTTTCTCAGGTTGTTGAGAATAGTAAGCCTGGTAGTGAGTGGGGTTGAAACAGTCAATGAAGAGCCGGTGCCGATGGCTGAGCCGAAGACTCTGTCCTCGGTCTTCCACTGCGAAACCTGAGTGGGGAACATGTCCTGACGAGCAGCCTTGTCACCACCAGAACCGACCATGCCAACTTCGTCACCGTAGTAAACAGAGGGGATACCTCTGGTGAGGAACATAATGTCGTGAGCTAAGAGCACTGACTGTGCTCTTACTGTCCCACTCTGATCAAGCAGTCGAGCGGCTCTACCCATATCGTGGTTACCGAGGAATGTCACTAAGTCGTAAGGGCTCTTACCTTTGGTGATAAATCCATTGTCCTGAGTGAACACTTCACCAAGGTTTGCTGCAACTCCACCGGCTGCGAAGCTCAGGGCTTTAGGTTGGAAGCCGAAGTCAAGCGCTGAAGGCAAACCATATTTTCGAACGTAACTGCCGAGGTTGGCAGAGTTGGAATCATAGTATTCGCCGAATGCAAAAAGTTTTTGACTCTTACTTGTCATTGAGCTGGCTGTCATCTCCAGCATCTGTGGCCACCACTTGGCAAAGAATTTGTTATCGACGTGTTTTGCGGTATCAATTCTGAAACCATCTACTCCGAAGTCATTTACCCAGGTTGAATAGACATCAGCAAAGCCATTGATCACCGCGGTGTTTTCAGTCTTAATGTCGTCAAGACCGAAGAAGTCACCATTCTGATACTGGTTTATTATGCTCCAGTCGCCAACGTTGCCTTGGTTATGGTAATTGGCTAGGTCATTGAGCCAGGCTGGAGCCTTTATGTTTGCACCCCAAGTAGGTATGTAAGCAGTTGTATTTGGGCTGTTGTGGAAGCCATAACTTCCATCACGGTAGCTGATGACATCGCCGGTGTGGTTCACCACTATGTCGAGAACCACCTTCATGTTCAGGCGGTGAGCACAGTCAACGAAAGCCTTAAACTCGGCATTTGTACCCCAGTGCGGGTCAATCTGGGTGAAGTCATTTATCCAATAGCCGTGATAGGCAGCCGACTGACCTTGAATGAATTGCTGCTTAAAAGGTGGGGTAATCCAAACCGAACTAAAGCCCAATTTCTTGATTCTAGGTAGCCCTTCACCAGAACCGTCGCTCTTACTGCAGCCATCACTGAGTCCAGCCAAATCTCCTCCGTGCGACCAGGCCCAGTCACTGGCGGCGAAGCCGCTTGCGTTCCGATAATCGGTGCTGAAGCCGCCACCGTCGTTTGCGGTACTGCCATTTTTGTAGCGGTCAGTCATCACGAAGTAGATGGAGTCATTAGCAAAGGAAGATCTTGGCGAATCCGAGGCCAACGCGCTGGCTTCGCCAAGGGATAGCTCTTCGATCTCCGTTAGATTGCCTGGAAGTTGTGGGTAGGCAATCTGGAAATTGCCATCGACATCGACTTTTCCTGATTCAATCCAAATCTCATAGCCGTAAGTTTCGAAGTCTAAATATTGATCACCCGAAATTGGGTCTTTAAGTTCGCCTTTGTGGATGATGTAGGGAAGTTTCATAGAGAAAGTCGCGATTGGAACTTTCCAAGTGATACCCCAACTGTCCGGCTTGCTACTAACTGAAGTCTTTGGTCTGGACCAAGTTGTATCGATGGTTGGTCCACCAAATTGTGAGCTGTACCAGGTGTGCAGTCCCCAACTCTTATAGTTATTGTCGTCTCGGTGATAGTGGATGTAAACCGTGTTACTTCTGGCTGCAGCACTAGCAAAAATTTCATCTAAACCGTTAGTCAGGTAAATGTCAGAGAGTTTTGATGCGTCCCCTTCAATTGGAAGAACATCATCGTAAAGTTTTTTAGATCTGGTGCTCTGAGTTTTGATTGTGTAGAGAGTCGTCTCCGCAGGGACACTAAAGGTTGCTACGAAGTCTGTGGTCCCAACTCTGACGAAAGTTTGGGTTTGGTTTACGCCGTTTATGTTTAGAACTGCAAACCGACCGGTTTTGTTGGTGGTACTTAGGTGTACTTTGATGTTTTTAGCTGCTGCAACTCTAGAAAGGTATGGGGTGCCAGATGCATCCAACCAAATTTCCCTGGCGTTTCCTGGATTTATACAGGTTGAACTCTTAGTTAGACCGGTGGCACTGAAGCAAAGACTTGTTGATCCCGCTGGAACCTTAGCAATTCCCCACCAGCCATAACCATCTAGAGTTTCTAACCTCGAGATAGCCAGAGTTTCATTTACTGGATTGCTGATGGTTATTGCGGCATTGGTTGGCAGGGTTGGGTTTGGCACATGGACAACCAGATCAAAAGCTGGTTGGGTCAGGGCAGCTTGGCTTGAGTTAACGGCAACGATGCTGGTCAGAGCAGGAATCAAGATCGCTGTAAGCAGCGCGACTCTGATCCTGCGAATACCCGAACTCATAACCGAAGTCTACTTAGCGTGTCTGGGAAAATACTGAATAAAACTTTTGAGCAGTTAAACTAATGAAATGTCTGAGCTTGACCTAACCAGCGAAATCAAGCAAGTCCGTGCCACCCTGAGCACAATTGTTGCGGTGCTAGACATCCCAAGCCTGCAGGCCCAAATAGCAGAGCTTCAGGAATTGGCTCAAAATCCAAATATCTGGGACAACCCAGAGCAAGCCCAAAAGGTGACCAGTAACCTCTCTAGAACACAGGCTCAGGTTCGAGGTATTCAGGAGTTTGAGCAGCGGTTGTCTGATTTGGAAGTACTCATTGAATTAGCCAACAGTGAAGCTGACACGGTGGTTTCTCAAGAGGCCGTGAAAGAGCTTAAAGACTTAGAGGCAAAGTTAGCCGAACTTGAAATTCAGACTCTGCTGAACGGGGAGTATGACTCCAGATCTGCCATTATGACTATTCGTTCCGGTGCTGGTGGGGATGACGCCACCGACTTTGCTGAAATGCTGATGAGGATGTATCTGCGTTACGCAGAGAAGCAGGGTTGGCGGACCCAGGTTTTGGATACTTCTTTTGCTGAAGGTGCTGGAATTAAGTCGGCAACCATTGAGATTGATGAACCTTACGCATTCGGGCAACTTTCGGTAGAAGCTGGAACCCATCGACTGGTCAGAATGAGTCCGTTCAATGCCGCTGGTAAAAGGCAAACCAGTTTTGCTGCTGTTGAAATAGTTCCACTTATCGAGCAAACCGATGTAATTGAAATTCCTGAGAATGAAATCAGAATTGACGTATTTAGATCATCAGGGCCAGGCGGTCAGTCGGTGAATACTACGGATTCTGCGGTTCGTATCACCCACCTCCCGACGGGAATTGTGGTCAGTTGTCAAAATGAAAAGTCGCAGTTACAAAATAAAGCTGCCGCCATGCGCGTGCTGCAGAGCCGGTTGCTGGAACTCAGACGCAGCGAAGAGGACGCCAAGAAGAAACAGTTGGCTGGAGATGCAACCGCATCTTGGGGAGACCAGATGCGCTCCTATGTTCTCGCTCCGTATCAAATGGTTAAAGATCTGAGAACTAACTTTGAAGTTAATAATCCTGATGCGGTTTTTGACGGTGATCTCGCTGGGTTTATCGCTGCTGGTATCCGTTGGCGTAAAACTGGGGAAAAATAGGCAACACGCGAGCCCGAAGGGCGAAGTTCTCAGGTTGGCAATTTAGGCTAAAAACCTAATGATTTCAATCAATCAGGTAACCAAACAATATAAAGGTGCGCCACGGCCCGCCTTAGATCAGGTTTCCCTGGAAATTGATAAGGGCGAGTTTGTCTTCCTGGTCGGAGCTTCGGGCTCAGGAAAGTCCTCGCTGATGAGAATGATTCTGCGTGAAGATGTTCCAACCAGTGGCAGCATTCATGTCTTGGGTGAGAATCTGATCGGCATCCCGAACCGCCGGGTTCCACATTTCCGGCGCAGTCTCGGAGTAGTTTTTCAAGACTTCAGACTGCTACCTAACAAGACGGCAGCGCAAAACGTTGCGTTCAGTTTGGAAGTCATTGGAAAGTCAGCAGGCTTTATTGCCGAAGCTGTGCCAGATGTCCTAAGGCTGGTCGGTCTAGAAGAAAAAGCTAGTTCGCTGCCGAGTGAACTAAGCGGTGGTGAGCAGCAGCGAGTAGCACTGGCTCGGGCAATCGTTAATAAGCCAGCAATATTGTTAGCCGATGAACCAACCGGAAACCTTGATCCGAACACTTCAGCAGGGATCATGGCGCTGCTGGATCGAATCAACCTAGCTGGAACCACCATTGTCATGGCTACCCACGATGTCGGGATTGTTGACAAGGGTCGGAAACGAGTCGTTGAGCTTTCCCAAGGGAAAATAGTTCGTGACGAACGAGGCAGCGGGTACGGAGTTAGCAAATGAGAGCAAACTTCGTTTTCACCGAAATGGGAATTGCAATCAGGCGAAACCTGAGCATGATCATCTCGGTTATCTTGGTGACCTTTATATCTCTTACCTTTGTTGGCACTGCTGGCCTGCTGCAGCAACAGATTTCTTCGATGAAGACCTACTGGTATGACAAGGCTCAGGTAGCCATATATTTATGTACTAAAACTTCACCTCAGGATGTCTGCCCGCAAGGTGAAGCAAGTAAAGATGTTAGAAACACCATTACCTCAAGGTTGGACTCAGGCACCCTAAAGCCTTACATCGAACAGTATTACTTTGAAAACCACGATGAAGCATATAAAACCTTTATTAAAGAGTTCAAAGACAATGCTGTCGCTAAGTATGTAACACCGGCTCAGCTCAACGAGACTTTCTGGGTTAACCTGAAGGACCCAAACCAGGCTCCAATCATCATTGAAAGCTTCACCGGCCTCAGCGGGGTTGAAGAAGTCAAAGACCAGCGCAGTTACCTTGATCAGATTTTCGCCATGCTCAACATCGCCAGTTTGGCGGCTATATCCATTGCCGGTTTGATGCTCTTCTCAGCTGTGTTACTTATTTCAACAACAATCAGGCTCTCCGCCGTCATGCGTCGCAGGGAAATCGGCATCATGAGGCTTGTGGGGGCTAGCAATTTCTACATCCAGCTTCCATTCATTCTGGAAGGTGTAGTTGCTGGTGTTCTGGGTAGCCTGCTTGCCGGAGGAGCAATATTTGCCTTGGTCCAGTTCTTTGTTCAAGGCTTCCTAGCTCAACAATTGCCGTTTACTAGTTTCGTTGGACTTGGTGACGCTTGGACACTTCTACCTGGCTTGCTTGGCCTGGGTGCTCTCTTAGCTGGGCTTGCTGCCTTCACCTCTATCAGAAGATATTTGAAGGTCTAGCCGTTAGACTATAGGGCTGTCCCTGTAATCAAGGAGTCCAAGTGCCTAGAGAACGTGGCGAGAAAATCGTTGCCACCAATCGTAAAGCCCGACACGACTATGCAATAGAAGATGTGTTCGAGGCTGGCATTGTCCTAACCGGAACAGAAGTGAAATCGCTCCGAGCTGGCCGAGCCAGTCTGGTTGACGGTTTTGCCAGTGTTGACGGTGGGGAAGTCTGGCTAGAAAACGTCCATATCCCTGAATACACAGAGGGAACTTGGAATAACCACAACACCAGACGTAAACGCAAGCTTCTGCTGCACCGTGAACAGATCGATAAGTTAGCCGGCAAAGTAAACCAGTCTGGTTTCACCCTGGTACCTCTTTCCCTCTACTTCAAAGACGGTAAAGCCAAGGTTGAGATAGCTCTGGCCAAGGGTAAGCGTGCCTACGATAAGCGCCAGGCTCTTAAAGAGCAGCAGGATAAGCGCGAGGCTGATCGAGCCATGTCCACTAAAGGTAAAGACTGGTAATTTGGGGAATAAACCCCAATCCACTCTGGTTTATGTCACTGGATAGCTTTATAGTTATCTAGCCCTCACAAAGGGTAATTTGGTAATTCAATAATGGGGATGATCGGTTTCGACAAGGCTTTTCGAAGCGAAATGAAGCGGGTCGAGAATGCAGAGTTATCTCGTAAACTCCCTCTGCAAACTATAGGTGCCAAATCTAATAGCACCGACTTCGGCCTAGCTGCTTAATAGCGCTACCTGAAGTCCGTTAGTCCAACATTAGATTTCGTGTTGGGTACTAGCGTCATCTAGAAATCTAGCTGCGCAGTTACGCCTTAGGGCTGTGTGGGACTTTTACTCAGGCTGGGTCAGTCGGTTTAGTTGCTTTACGCAAATTCCGTGACCGAGTAAAGCGTCTAGTAAAGCTACACCCGTAGAAGAGTTCGGTTCCAAGTCATGGACGGGGGTTCAATTCCCCCCATCTCCACCAAAATACTTTTACCCAGGCCTAAACAGTCTGGGTAAAAGTATTTAAGGGCTACCTGTCAGATTTAACTGTGGTTGCAACATAACCTGATAGGTAATACGGACTCGGGATGGTGGGGAGCTATATGGATGAGCAAGCTTTCGTCAGCCTATTTCGTGACCATTTACAAGACGTATCCAAATACCTTGTCCGTCGAGTAAGTGCTAACCAGGTCGAAGATTTAGCCAGTGATATTTTTGAAATAGCCTGGCGTAAACGTGCCGATTGCCCAGAGGGTTTCGAACTTCCTTGGCTTTATCGAATCGCAGGTTATGTTTTGGCAAATCATCGTCGCAAGGCAGAGAATAGATCGGTCCACCTGTCACTCTTGGACAGTGACAAAACCTCTCCAAGTGCTGAGACTTTGGCGCTTGATGGTTCAGAACTTTCACTTGCATATCAGAAATTGGGGTCGTCTGATCGACAAATCCTCAGCCTGGTTGTTTTTGATGGCTTGACAATTACTGAGAGTGCGATTGCACTCGGAATCACTGCCAATACTGCGAGCCAGAAACTAAAAAGGGCTAGAGCAAGATTGGCAAAAGAACTAATTCAACTTATGTCAGAAAACGACTAGGAAAGACATTTACCTGTTATGAACGAGAAAATTGAGAAAGATGAACTGCTGAACAAACTTAGGCAGTCAGCTAAAAATCCTAATGCGCCGATTTTGTCGGAAGAAATTCTTTTTGCGGCAACTAAATCTGAGCAAAGATTCGGACCAAGGAAGCTTCACACTCCAAAGATTATTTTGAATCTAGTTGGCGGCGCAGCCGTTTTGGCCGCGGTCTTCGCACTGACCTTGAATCCCTCGCAGACAGACATTCTGAAAGATTTGGAACCCAATGGGACCTCCGGAAGTGCAAGTATTGCTATGGGCAACTTCATTTTCACAGAAGAAGAGTTATTGGTTAGCCAGAAGCTAAATCTTGCTTATTGGGGCCAAAAAGCGGTTGGCAACTATGTCTCAAATAGTCCAGAGACGTATGTTGACAATCTTTGGTCTGGACAACAGGCTTATTGGATTTTTGTTGTCGCAGATGGGGTCTACATGCCAAATGAACGCTCTGCTGAAATTCGTAATATGTTCAAAGCTGAAAATTTAGATCAATTTAGCGGCGAGTTAACCAAGGACTCGACTGTCCGAGGAATTAAATTCCTAATCCAAGAACAAGGTGTCGGTGGAGCGCTTTATCCATTGGTGGTCAAGGAAGCCCAGGAGAGCAGTTTTTATCAGCAAGTTCGGGACATTATGCTCTCAGATACTTACACTCAAATTCCTTTGAACTAAAGCTCGCTCAGTACTTGATTATCTAAATCAACTTCGCCCCCCTGTATCTAACTAGATTCTTGGGAGAGTTCTGTTCCAAGTCATGGACGGGGGTTCAATTGCCCCCATCTCCACCAAAACACTAAACCCACGCAAGTGGGTTTTTTGTTTTAACTACAGAGGAAAGTTGCTCCTCTCGTCTAGGCTTAAACCGAACATTCCCCCTCGAAAGGAATTAAGTAATGTCAGAAAAGAAACAAGCCAAGTTAGCTAAGAAGACCAGCGAACGCGGCCTAACTATCTACAACATCGCGGCAGGAACCCTCCACCTTGTGGTCGCTGCCATCGGTATCTGGCTGCTAATGCAGCTGGACACTCAGCCAAACTTCCCAGTCACTGCTGACTGGATGACCGGCCCTCCAGGATCTCCACTACCTAGAGACCACGTGGTTTTATTTGATATCAACCTAGGTGGAGCTATCGTAGCTTTCCTTTTGATGTCAGCTTTCTTCCACTACCTAATCGTTTCGCCACTATTCAAGCAGCGTTACTTCAACGGCCTAAAGAACAACCACAACTACTTCCGTTGGACTGAGTACTCAATTAGCTCATCAACCATGATTGTTGCTATTGCTCTGCTCTGTGGTTTCTCAGACTTTGCTGCTCTGATTGCCATCTTCGGTGTGAACGCAAGCATGATTCTTTTCGGTGCTTTGCAGGAGAAGTATGAGACACCTGGAAATGGTAAGGCTCTGCCTTTCATCATGGGTTGTATGACCGGTATCGTTCCTTGGATCATTATCATCGTGGGAACTCTCCAGCCAGGTAAATCTGCTGAAAACGCAGCTGAAGTGCCGGGTTTCGTGATTGTCATTATTGCGACCATCTTTATTGCCTTCAATACTTTTGCGGTAAACCAGGCATTGCAGTATCGCAAGGTAGGCAAGTGGGCCGACTACATGTTCGGTGAGCGTGTCTACATCACACTTAGCTTTATTGCTAAGTCATGGTTGGCTCAGCAGGTATTTGCTGGTGCAATCATTCCGATGCTGACAAACCAGTAGTAATTTAGGTTCCAAAAAGTGATGCCGCACCTTCGGGTGCGGCATTGCCATTTAATCGATTAGCTGGGCAACGCGTTGGGGGGAGACCCCGAGTAGTACTGCGATGTCTCGCATGGTTAGCCCTTCATCGCGCATTCGGCTGACCACATTGCGGATCTCTAGGGAAGCTTCCTCTTGAAGTTTTTGAGCCTCAAGCATCTTGAACTTGGCTGCCTCTAGGTCACAGATTATCCCGGGCAGTTCTGCCTCAACTTTGATGACTACTTCGCAAACCTCAGGGCTACCCTTTTGTTCAGCAAGGGTTTTGATCTTTTCCAGAATTATTTCTTTGCACTGGTCTAGGCGTTTAGCAGTTACTGTGAAGCCTTCAGGGCCAGCGACCTCCGCGGTCCAGCCTTCGCTGGTCCTCTCGGCGTGGACCTTTACTTCCATGAAAATGCCTCCTGCGACACGCTTTAGTAAAGGGGTACTTGACTAATTTAGTCAAGTGGTGCTTTACTAAACAAAGTATAAATCAACACACTAATAAAAGGAATACATGGACATCGCAATAATCATCGCAACCCTAGCTGTAGCTGGCTTTACCTCTTTCGCCTTCGTCAAGGCTGGAATGCACAAACTTAGAACTCCTGACGCCAAACTGATCGAAGGCGGCTGGGGCTGGGTCAAATCAGCACCTAAAGGCACCACTAAGTTCATCGGCGTTGCCGAAGTGCTCGGTGGCCTTGGCGTAATTCTTGCTCCAGTTGCTGTCACAGTTTTTAACTTTGACTGGGCCCTACCACTGGGCATCGCAGCAGGTGCTGGATTGGTGACAATTATGGTGCTAGCCAACCTAGTTCACATCATCCGCAAGGAAATCAAATACACCTGGAAGATGGGAGTTCAGATTCTGCTGGTAGCAATACTGGTGACTGTGCTTCTTAGCATTTACCCGACCGCTTAACCGCGACGGATTACTCCAGCCCTGATGGCTGCTCGGTTCAGAGTGGCGATCAGGGCTGTTCCAGTTAACAGGACCAGCACCGAGGTGGTTACTGCTCTACCGATATCCCAGAAGAAACCACCGGTAACTAATTCGTATTGGAAGAACCGGACTAGGTTGTCAAGAATTGGATCTCCTGCAACATAACTTATCGAAGTTCCAGTTCCAGCCAGGTATGGCCAGTTCCATAACGTCATCAGTGAACCATAGAAGAAGCTAGAGATGATGCTGTAGAGGACGAGGTAAAGTTTGGAAAGATTCTTATTGCTGCTGTGTGGGATGGTTCCAGCACCTAGGCCAACCAGGCCAACACCCATCATTTGAAAAGGCAGCCATGGACCAATACCACCGGTAAGTAACGCAGAGACAAAAATGGAACTTGCACCGAGAATGAATCCAAATCCACTTCCAAAAACGTAAGCGGCCAGAATAACTAGGAAAAATGCAGTCTCTATACCAGCGGTTCCTGCGCCAAGTAAACGAATCACTGCATTTAGCGCTATCAACACTCCAAGTAGAGCTAGTTGTCTCGAACTTATTTCGCCAGTTGCAAACTCAAGCAGCACTAGTAGCAGAGTCAAAGGCATCAAAACTATGAAGACAGTCTGAGCGGTAGTTGCCTCGGAGACGCTGCTACTGGCTATGAAAAGTGGCCAGCTAAACATCAAGAGGCTGGCAACCCCTGCAATCGTGACGCTCAATCGAGAAACTAAATTCTTCACGCCAACACCTGCTCAATGCTAACTAGCCCATCCGCTCGTGAGATCTGAGCCAGCTGAGAAGGTAGTTGAGACTTCCAGCCAAGCGCTTCAATTGGAGATTGGTCTGCGACTATTTGCCCAGCTTGCAGTTTTATTACCCGATCAGCTACTTCCGCTACAAACTCGACGTCATGGCTGGCTAGGACTATGGTCCGTTCAGGACTTCGAAGCAGCTGAAGCTGTTTGGCTAGAGCGCGTTTGGCAGCGTAATCCAAGCCTCTGGTCGGTTCATCAAGGATCAACACCTTGGCTTGTTTAGCCAACTGAATGGCCAGAACCAGGGCCAGTTGCTGTCCGGCGGAGAGGTCTCTCGGGTGGATTGAAGTGTCAATCCTTCCAGCCAACTGGGCGAAAAGGTTGGCTGTTGTCCCAGGCTCTACCTGCGCGAAAGTGTCTGACTCCTTCAGCTCATCAGCAAGGGAATGAAGGAAGAGCAAGTCGGCTGCACGCTGGGGAATCATGGCTACCAAATCCAGCCGAGCATCCCTAGCAAGTTCGGCAGTGTCCTGACCATCCAAAAGAACTGTCCCAGCACTTCTCTCACCTAAGCCTTGAATTGCCCAACAAAGGCTTGTCTTACCTGATCCGTTTTCGCCCATGATTGCGGTGACTTGATTGGCATACAGGTCAAGGTTGGTAGCAGACACCGCTGCAACATTTCCGAAAGTTACCTTCAAAGAGTCAATTTCAAGAATCTTTTTACCTGGCTCGTGCAATTTCTTTTCTTGAAAGTCCGGTGACTGCTTAGCCCATCTGGCGGCTGCATCTTCAGTTGAAATTGACAGTGGTTTCCAACCCAACATCGCCCCCAACTGAATTATTGGAGGAGCGAACCTTGCGTCATTGAACTGCGTAGCTGGATCTCCTTTAGTCACACTGCCATCGCCGTGAACTACCAGTACCGAATCAACTTCGGCAATTACCCTACTTATTCGGTGTTCTGCCAGAAGAATCGTCACACCACTTTCGTGGGCTAACTTTTTTAGTGAACTCAGCACCTCGGTTGCGCCTGCGAAATCTAGCGCTGAAGTTGGTTCATCCAAAAGTAGGATCTTTTGACCAGCAACCAATGCTGCAGCTATGGCTACTCGCTGCTGTTGCCCACCCGAAAGGGTGGCTAGTGGTCGATAAAGTAAGTCGCCTATGTTGAGAATCTCAATAATCGGTTTTATACGATCATCTATCTCCGCTACTGGCATGCCAAGCTGCTCTGCGCCGTAGACGATTTCGTCTATGACGGTATCGGTGACAAAGAAACCCTCAGGTTGCTGATTTACAAAGCCAACCAGGTGGGCAAAGTCGTGGGGTTCTTTCCCCGTTAGGTCTTTGCCATCGAGGATTACCTCGCCAGAGAGCAGCCCACCGGTAAAACGAGGAGCTAAGCCATTGAGTGTCTTCAGTAGCGTGGACTTACCGCTGCCGGTTGGCCCACAAACCAAAACAAACTCCCCTTCGGCAACTTCAAGGTTTACCCGGTTTAGTTGCGGAGTTTCGGTTACCGGTGTTCCATCAGGCTTCAGGTAGCTAAAGGTGAGATCTCGAAGGGTAATCAAAATTGCAGCACCCCCGTAAATGCACTGACTAGGAGCGCAGCTGTGAGGGCAAAGAGGCAATAGTCCCCAGATTGGAAGGCTTGCTTGCGATACTTGGTCCGCAGCGAGCCTAAAGCAGACATCTTTATATACACAACAGCAAAAGCCAATCCGGCTATGGCAATGCTCAAATCCAGAACCTGGGTGGTTGGTGTAATAAGAAGGAGAAAGACTCCGACGGCGATCATGGTGATTGCTGCCAAACCGGTGAACCTAGTGATTTTTAAAGCCATTTTGCTGCGCTGGCCTTTTCGCCCAAAACCTCGGGCTGACATGCTGGCGGCCAGTGACATGGACTGGTCTATCGTGTCTTCCAGCACTGGGATTACCAGGCCAGGTAGGGCTCTAATTCCTTTAGATTGCCCACGCAAACCTCTGACTCTGCGAACTCGGTTGAGGCTGGCAATTAACTGGGGAGCAAGGTTAATTGCGATAGATATAGCAGTAGCGATTTCGTAAAGAGCACCCGGAGTAGATTTCAAGAGTTTCATCGGGTTGGCCAGAGAGTTGGCCATGCCAACCGCAAGGATGATAGCTGCCAGTCTGAGTCCATCGGTCAGGGCAGATTGAAATGAGAGTGCCGAGATAGAACCAAAGAGTTTTAGTGAAACACCTTCAGCTAATGTGAGGTTGATCTCTGGAAGTACCAGCAGGGGATTGGCTGGAGATGATTCAAGGTTGAAGATGATTCGGAACAAAACACGGATAGCCACCACAGCGGCGGCGAGCTTCAGATAAAAACTAACCGATCTGGACCAAGCTGACTCATCTCTGAAGGCCAGTACCAGGAGCATGCTCACTGCGCCGATGGCAAACAAGACTAATGGTGTTGCCGAGAGCGAAGCGGTAATTGCTAAGGCCAACCCGAGCAACCACCAGGTTGCCGGATGAGTTTTACTAACCGATAAAAAACTATTTTTCACAGCTGGTCTTCACCGGTGTCACTCTTGGAGCTTCAGAGAACTCTTCTCCCGGCAGCAGGAAACGCCAACCCTCGGTCTGTCCACATTTAGCTTTATGTGAACTGGCACCGTAGTTGCTGTATTTCCAGGTTTGATCTTCAGCTAGATAAAAAGCCCAAGAACCATTTGTTGTGCCTGGTGTTTCAATGCAGGCCTCAACCTTCTGGTCAGGGAAGTCCTCAATCCGACAGACGAAGCCAACTGGGTATTTTTCAGTTCCAGTGATTTTCAGTCCAGCTGCCTCGAACAAATCCCATGAGTTACCTTGGTAGTTCTGAACACATCTAGTAATAGTGCTCATCGGATTACCTGTGCCAAAGTCAACAACCAGCGAAGTGCCTTCACCTTCGCAAAGCCCCTCGGTTGAAGTTGCTTTTGGAAGAGCACTCTCACCGCTTTGCTGCTGGGATAGCCAGAAGCCAGCGGCGGTAAGAGTCACCAATCCAATCAAAGTAAGACGAACGAACAGTCTCATCTGACTAGTTTTTTAGTTGATTTAGGATGTCTAAGAAGTTCAGGTCTGAAAGCGGCAGAATCGACTGCAGTGTGCTGAATGTATCCGAGTCCGGTTCAGTCCACGGTGCGGTAACGCCAGAGTCTGCTGGATTGATTCGCCCCTTTAGCCATTTGATGTATTCATCGTTGGGTTCACCAAGTGCCTTAAGCGCCATGGTGCCGTAGGCAGTTCCGCTCACGTCAACATCACCGTAACCAAACCAGTGGTTTTTAGTTTTCGCATAGGTAGCTAGCCAACTCTTAGCTCGGCCAAGCGCAAATGTTTTAGCTGCCTCATCTTCGCTTGATCCAAAACCTTCGGTTGCCTTAAGTCCCATGACTGCAAAACCAGTCACGTCTGCAGTGGCCGGACCAGATATGTCTCCGGTTGTGTATTTGTAGCCACCGTTATTTTCGGATTTGCCAAATAGATTCATTGCAACTGTATTTGCTAATTTTTCTTCACCCGATGCAGCCAAACCTAGAATTACCCAACAGTAAGAGAAGTTGTTGGTATCTTTTATTTCCCCATTCTCATCGATGTCTTCTTTGAGACTTGTCAAAATAGGGCTCACGGTTGAATCACTCTCAAAGCCGAGAGCGAATGCAGTAAATAGGTATTCCCCTCGAAGACCTGGACTGTTAACCAAGTTGGTGTTCGAAGTTAGCCAGTCAATCGCTTTGCTTTGCTTTTGGCGATCGTATCCAACTCCACTTAGTTGAACCATTGCTTCCATGGTTGCTCCAACATCTGCTCGTGGTGGATCGTATGGAGCTATGTATTCACCTTGTTTGAATTTTTCAAATAGGAAGGAGCTGGTTTTTGGATTTAAGTCTTTTCCATAACCTTGACTGGAACAGGCACCAAGCCCAATCAGTAAAGTTGATGCAATGGCTAAGGCCAATGCTTTTCTGAATGTTTTGTTTAAAGTTGACATCGCAATTCTTTCTAGTTTGCGATCCAAGTGCGACGACGAGTACTTTGCTACTCGGCTCCACCCGTAGACCACGACGGTTATTTTTAGGAGTCTTTGAATTGACAGGCATTCCGACTCATTTCAAAAGCTTGAAATTCACGGTTGCGGGTCAGCATCGGGTTTTCACCGATTTTCCCTATCAAAACAAATGCACTGATTTACTAGCGCTGGATAACACTAGCAGTCCAGCCGGGCCGGGGGTGCCAAAGCCCCGATTTATAGGGGTTTTTGGCCATGTTTCGGGCTTGTAAAGAAATGTAACGATTTGGGTAATACCCCCTGTTTAGTGTCAGTAATTGGTTGTAGAGTCTAACTACCCAAGGAACATGTGGGTCGAGTCGTAGTACTCGAAACTCGTGCTCCCCATTAACAAGGAGAAACAATGAAGAAAACTATGATTAAGGGTTTTGCTCTTGTCGCAGCTTCAGTTCTCGGTGTCACAGGGCTTAGCCTTGCGCCTGCGAATGCATCTGCCGCAAACAAGACCATGGTCGTGCAGGAGAGTAACGCCCTTTCGGGTCTTAACACTGCAGTTAATGGTTTTAACTTGCTAACCAACTCGGACGTACTTGGTCCAACAGGTGCAGGTTTCACCTATTACAACAACAAGGCGCAGCTTGTTCGCAACACTGCCTTTGGAACATTTAAGATCACAAAGAACGACTGTGGAAGCACTCCTTCCTTCGGTTGTTTCAAGGTCACCTACACAGTAAAGAAGGGTCTGAAGTACTCAGACGGAACTCTGATTACTGCTCAGGATCTTCTTCTAAGCCACGCAATCTCAAGCTCTGATTACTCAATCAAAGCTGGTTTGGGTGACCCTAGTGAGGGAACTGCAAAGTTCGACTCAGCTGGTTACGGAGGAGCTTACGATGACCACACTCGCGCAGAGTCATTCGATCTAAGCGATGACAACTTCTCAGTTACTGTCAGCTATGACGCATTCCAGCCAGACTGGCAGGTATTCGGTCCTGGTCCTGGTGCAGTACACGCGATGGTTGGTATTGCCAAGGGTAAGAAGACTTTCCAGACAGCACGCACAAACGCAACCTACAAGTCACTTTTCGAAGAGGCTTACTATGGTTCGATTGCAACTCTTCCTTCACAGTCAGACCCTGACTACGAGGACGAGCTAGGCGCGCGTGACGACGCCCGTGCATTGATGAAGAAAATTGCAGCTAAGTGGTCAACTGTATGGAACATCACTACTGTTAACTCATCAACCAACCCACTGTTGTTGATCTCAAACGGTACCTTCAGGCTGGAGTCATGTACTTCAACTGGTTGTACTTTGGTCAAGAACCCTAACGGAAACATTGGTGGTGCTCCTAAGCAGACCGGTAACCTTGAGAAGATGATTTTCAAGTTCACTGCTGGAACTCTAGATGACACCGCTGTTGGCCAGGCTATTGCTGCGGGTACTGTAGACATCTACTCAGGTGCTGCAACCTCTTCATTCTGGTCAGTAGTTAACAACGCTTCTGGTGTAACTGCATTCAAGGGCAACGTACTAACCTACGAGCACCTTGACTTGAGAACAGGTAACTCAATATTCCCAATGGCTCCTGACAACATCAAGACCATTGAAGGAAGCACAGTTAACTGTGACGCAGACTACAACGGTCCGTTCGCTGGTAACAGTCAGCAGGCTAAGGATCTACGTAAGGCATTCATGCTGATCGTTCCTCGCCAGACTATTGCTAACAACTACATCGGTAAGGTCTTCGACCCTGCCTTCTCAGGTAACTCACCTGTCCTAAACAGCTTGTTCTCATTGACAACTGAGGGTGACTACGCGAAGGTAACTGCTGGTTCAAGCGCTTACTTGACTGATTTGAACAAGGACCAGACAACTCGCGTTGCTCTAGCCCTAGCTCTAGTCAAGAAGTACTACCCATCAGCGGCCGCAGGTAGCGACAGCTTCACTGTTAAGTTGCTAACTAGCTCTCGTCCAAGCCGTGTTGCAAACGCGGGTCTAATGACAACCGAAGCAGCCAAGGCTGGTATCAAGGTTGAGCACTACATCCGTTCAACATGGAGCTCAGAGCTAGACTGTAACTTCTTCGACGCAGCTGAATTCGCTTGGGTAAAGACTGGTCTATCACAGACCGGAACTAACCCACAGTACGAATCAGACGGTGGAAACAACAGCGCTGGCTGGAACGACTCAACCCTAGACACACTTCTAGGCGAGTTCGAGAAGCTACAGACTGCTACTTCGCTGATCACTACAAAGATCAACGCTGAGAAGCGTCTATGGTCTAACTACTACTCACTACCTATGTACCAGTGGCCAGGTGCTTCTGCGTGGAACAGTGACTTGAAGAACATTCTTCCAAGCCCACTTGCTCCAAACGTAACCTGGAACTACTGGCAGATTGGTTACTAATTTAGGGTTATCCCTAAATTAGGTAGTTGATTTACCAATTACTGGTGGCATCCCGCAAGGGGTGCCACCAGTAATCTTTTAAGCCCTAAACCCTTTTCCAAAGGTGAATCTGGGGGGTCAAATCTAGTAGAGTTGTAAAGTATCCCGATACGTAGAAAGTGAAAACGCACGTGCTCGCATATATTGGTCGAAGAATATCTATTGCTCTTCTAATTCTTTTTGGTTCCACATACCTCACCTACAACTTGGCTGCCTATTCGGGTGACCCACTTGCAGGTATTCGTGAATCTACGGATCCGAAAAAAGAAGCAATCATGGCTGAGCTCAGTCGCTTCTATCAGCTTGATGTGCCACCACCAGCTAGATACTTCCTCTGGATTCAGAAAATATTCGGTATTGGTACCGGTCAGATTGACTTTGGTTTGACTGCGAAACGTTTATCTGTTCTAGACGAGATCTCTGCCGCAATCCCAACCACCCTGCGTCTGGTCACTGTGGCAACTTTCTTAGCTATTATCCTGGGAATCACTTTCGGTGTGCTGAGCGCTATTCGTCAGTACTCGCGACTTGACTACACACTCACTTTCCTATCGTTCTTCCTGTTCTCGCTTCCAATTTTCTGGGTCGCAGTTATGTTGAAGGAATACTTAGTTATTCAGTTCAACACTTTCTTGGAAGACCCCACGATAAATATTGTTTCTAATCTCCTGATATCCGCGGTGTTGGCTGTAGTGATCACCGGATTTGTCAGTGGAACCAGAAAGAGAGTTCTCATAACTTGGGGAGCAACCTTTGCAATCCTGATGGTTGTACTTCAGATAGCCAGCCTGATCTCTTGGTTCAGACAGCCTTCCTTGGGCATCTTCGGAGTTGCTATCCTCGGTATCTCAACCTCTGTTGGACTAACTCACGTGTTTGCAGGCCTTGGTAACAAGAAAGCACTCTATGCCGGTCTTGCTGCCACTGGTGTTGGAGTAGCTTTCTACTACCCATTCGGTCAAATCATGAATGCTAGTGGAAACTATGCACTGTTTGGTGGCCTAGCCCTTCTGATGCTTTCGATGAGCTACTTCATTGGTTACTTCTTCACCAAGATCGACAAGGGTCCGGTTATCCGAAGCGCAATGCTCTCGGCGTTCTTTGTGTCGTTCTTCGTTGTCGTAGACAAGTTCATGCAAGCCTGGGCTCCCTACTACACGCTGACTGACGGTAAGCCTATGCAGACTGACGGTGCATACAACCTGACATTGGAGACCAATGACTTTTGGGTACTGAATCTAGACCTGATCACCCACTTGGCTCTTCCGACTCTGGCCCTTACCCTCATCTCGTTTGCGGGTTACCTGCGTTACTCTCGTGCTTCATTGCTAGAGGTTCTAAACATGGACTACGTGAGAACAGCTAGAGCTAAGGGTATGCCAGAGCGTGAAGTTATCCTTCGTCACGCTTTCCGTAACTCAATGTTGCCGCTAACCACGCTTGTCGCTTTCGACATTGCTGGAATCGTTGGTGGAGCGATTATTACTGAACGTGTATTCAGCTGGAGAGGTATGGGAAGCCTCGCTAACGAAGCGATTGTCAACCAGGACCTGAACCTGCTAATGGCTACATTTGCGATCACTGCGTTCCTAGCAGTTATGGCAACACTGGTAGCTGACCTCCTTTACTCTGTCCTTGACCCTCGAATTAGAATCAGAAAGTAAGTTATCTAATGGCGATTAATTCAAAGAAAACAAAGAAAGCTGCTGCAGAAGTAGAGCAGAACAGCGAAGTTGGTAAAGACGTAATCCAGATTCAGGGATTGAGTCAGGGCCAAATCATCCGCAAAAAGTTCTTTGCTCACAAACCAGCTGTTGCCGGACTCATTTTCATGATTCTGTTCACTCTGTTTGTGTTCTCAGCCTCAGGTATTCACCTCGGCAGCGAAAAGGACCCATTCACCATTCAGGGTTGGTGGAAGTTCGCCCACACTGACACGATTCTGACTTCAGACTGCCCGACTGGATGTCCAACCTGGAATCACCCGATGGGTTACGTACCAACCCAGGCTAAGGATTACTTTGCCTTGGTAATGCGTGGATCTGAAATTTCACTCATGGTGATGGTGGTTATTGGATCTCTAGGTGGCCTAATCGGAACCGTAATGGGTTCAGTCTCAGGATTCTTCGGTGGAATTATCGATGCAGTGATGATGCGCTTCACTGACTTCATCATTACTGTTCCTTCAATCCTTATCGGAGCGGTTATTGGTTACCGCATGGGTAACCTCGGTGTATTGCCACTGGCTGTGTTCCTCGGTCTTTTCGCTTGGACTGGTCTTACCCGTTTGGTGCGTGGTGAGTTCTTGTCACTTCGCGAAAGAGAATTCGTTGATGCCGCTCGAGTCGCAGGAGCTTCTAATACAAGAATCATCTTCAAGCACATTCTGCCTAACTCGGTTGGTGTAATCATCGTTTCAACAACCTTGTTGCTTTCAGGTGCGATCTTGACCGAGACCGGTCTTTCGTTCTTGGGCTTCGGTGTTCAGTATCCGGATGTGTCGCTGGGTGTTCTGATTAGCGAGCACCAGGGTGAGTTCATTTATGCACCGTGGTTGTTCTGGTGGCCAGGTGTCATCATCGTAGCTATCGCATTGAGCATCAACTTTATTGGAGATGGTTTGCGCGACGCATTCGACCCTAGACAACGCAGGCAACTAAAGCGCAAGGATTACTTGGCTAAAACCAGTACTCGTGACGCTGTCAACAAGAAGTAAATAGGACTAAGGAAGATTTCAGTGAATAACCAAGTTGCTCAGCAGTGCAAGTGTGCTGAGAATGAGCACGGCAATGGACAGCCAGTTAGTGGTCTTAGTCAGACCCTCGACAGCTGTGCCTTTGGCGATAGCTCGTTCACTGTGTCTTGTTGCCAAGGCGAAAGCAGTTCCGCTAGCACTGATCTGTTCTCTCGGGTCGGGGCTGACCAGAACCTTGTTAACGCCCATACCTCTGAAATCAGTTCTGCGGATGCGTCTGGCATTAAGAGCGCTTGGAGCGGGAGCTGCCCATGCGGAGAACTTAGCGGTCTCGGTCACAACGGTGAAGGAGTATCTGGTGGTCAGTTCCATGGAACTCAACCAGCCGACAACGATGGTGCTGAACGGGTTGTGAATGGCGACACCTTCGGTAGTGAAAACTACCTTGGGGCCAACCAAGAAAACCCAAGCTATTCCAGCCAAAGCTGCTGTGTTGAGGACACTAACTGCTGCATCGGTGAATCTTCCAGCGACGTAAAAGCCTCCGGCAGCCAAGACACCAATAAGTATCAAGATGCTCAAGTAAACCCAACTGGTTCTAGGGCGGTAAATGTAAGTTTCGGGCATGTTCCTAATGCTACCTCAGCCAAATCTGAAATTTTAAATGACTTACTTGCTAAGAAAGGTAATTAAGCAAAATGGCAACTAAAGATCCAATTCTAAAAGTCAAAGACTTCAACGTAGAGTTCTGGGTGGACGGTGTCTGGTATCCAGCCGCCATCAACATGAACTTCGAAGTCGCTGCCGGTGAAGTTCTAGCCATCGTTGGTGAGTCTGGTTCTGGTAAATCGACCACCGCTATGGGTCTGATGGGTCTTCTTGCAGACAACGCCCGCACTTCGGGTAGCGTTCTGGTCAAGGGAACTGAGATGCTTAATCAGCCACTTTCGACTATCCGAAAGTTTCGCGGTAAAGAGGTTGCCTACATCTTCCAGGAGCCAATGACCGCATTGAACCCTGTTTACACAGTCGGATTCCAAATTGTTGAGGTGTTGCGTAACCACTTCGAAATGGGACCTCAGGTTGCCAAGCAGAGAGCTATTGAACTGCTAACCATGGTTGAAATTCCTGAACCTGAGCGTAGCTTCGACAAGTATCCTCACCAGCTATCTGGTGGTCAGCGCCAAAGAGCGATGATTGCTCAGTCCCTAGCTTGTGACCCAGCCTTGCTTATCGCTGATGAGCCAACTACTGCTCTTGACGTTACCGTTCAGGCTGAAATTCTTGACCTGATGCGCAACCTAAAGGACAAGTTGAACTCAGCTGTTCTTCTGATCACCCACGACATGGGTGTTGTTGCCGACCTGTCAGACCGCATCTTGGTTATGAAGGATGGTCTAACCGTCGAAGAGAACACTTCCGACATCATCTTCAACAAACCAAAGCACCCATACACCCAGTCACTTTTGGCTTCTGTTCCAAAACTGGGCTCAATTAAAGCTAGGTCGCTTGCAGCTGCTTCAGTGAAGGCCGAGCCAGTGCTAGAAGTTCAAGACCTTGTTATTGAATACCCTAAGAGTGGTCGCATCCCAGCGTTCCGCGCTGTTGACGGCGTCACATTCTCGATTCAGCCTGGTGAAATCCTAGGTTTGGTTGGCGAGTCTGGTTCAGGTAAGACAACTGTTGGTCGTGCCACAATCGGTCTGCTTCCAGTTCACGAGGGTTCAATCAAGATCCTCGGTGAGGAAATTGCTGGTGCGAAGATGCGCGATCTGAAGAAGATCCGCCAGCACACCGGTATCGTCTTCCAGGACCCAGCTTCTTCGTTGAACCCACGTCTACCTATCGGTGAGTCAATTGGTGAGCCAATCTACCTAGCTGGTCTAGCCAAGGGCGATGAGTTGAACACCAAGGTTGAGGACCTGCTGGACTCGGTTGAACTTCCTCGTTCATACCGCAACCGTTACCCTCACGAACTCTCTGGTGGACAGAAGCAGCGTGTTGGTATCGCTCGTGCGCTAGCGCTGTCGCCAAACCTACTGATCGCTGATGAGCCTACTTCTGCTCTTGACGTTTCTGTTCAGGCTAGATTCCTAGACCTGCTGCAGGAACTTCAGGACCGCTTGAAGTTTGCTTGTTTGTTCATCACTCACGACATCGGTGTGGTTGACATTTTGGCTCACCGTATTGCGGTTATGCAGTATGGAAAGCTGGTTGAGATTGGCCCACGCGACCAGATATTGAACAAGCCTAAAGAGCTATACACGAAGACCCTGCTGGCCGCTGTTCCAGTTCCAGACCCTAAGGAACAGAAGAAGCGCCGTGAGGCCCGTGCAAGGCTGCTAGCCGGCATTTAATTTACTTACCCTAACCGAGGTGGGATTTAATCTCACCTCGGTTAGACTTTAACCGGTTCAATCGAACCCAACACCTGTAAACCTTTTGCTGGTGAATCATGCCCTAAGGACCCTAAATGGCCCAAGTTTCAAGAGATGACATCCGTAACGTTGCCATCGTCGCCCACGTTGACCACGGTAAGACCACTTTGGTCGATGCCATGCTTCGACAGACTGGCTCCTTTGGTGAGCACGCTAACCTAGGCGAGCGAATTATGGACTCGGGAGACTTAGAGCGCGAAAAGGGCATCACCATCCTGGCCAAGAACACTGCCATTTCCTACAAGGGCCCAAGCTCTAATGAAAAAGAGATCACCATCAACGTCATCGACACCCCTGGTCACGCCGACTTTGGTGGGGAGGTAGAACGCGGCCTTTCTATGGTCGATGGTGTTGTCTTGCTGGTTGATGCCAGTGAAGGACCGCTTCCGCAAACCCGTTTCGTGCTGCGTAAAGCGTTGGAAGCAAACCTTACAGTTATCCTCTTGGTCAACAAGACTGATCGACCTGATGCTCGCATTGACGAGGTAGTTGAAGAAACCCATGACCTGCTGCTTGGCCTAGCCAGCGACATCCACGAGGATGTTCCTGACCTAGATGTCGATGCAATTTTGGATTTACCAGTTATCTATGCCTCCGGTCGAGCTGGTCGAGCCTCACTCAACAAGCCAGCTGATGGCTCGCTGCCGGACAATGAAGATCTGGAACCGCTCTTTGCTGCCATCATGAAACACATTCCAGCTCCAACCTACGATGACGAAGCTCCGTTGCAAGCCCACGTCACGAACCTGGATGCTTCCCCATTCTTGGGCCGTCTAGCACTACTGCGTATCTTCAACGGAACCATTAAGAAGGGCCAGCAGGTCGCCTGGGTGCGCCACGATGGCACCACTCAAAACGTCAAAGTTACCGAACTGCTTAAGACCAAAGCACTTGATCGTTTCCCAACTGATTCGGCAACCGCAGGTGACATTGTTGCCGTTGCCGGCATTGAAGAAATCACCATTGGTGAAACTTTGGCTGATCCAAACGATATTCGACCACTACCGCTAATCAAGGTTGATGACCCCGCAATTTCGATGACCATTGGAATCAACACCTCACCAATGGCTGGCCGAGTCAAAGGTGCGAAAGTGACCGCGCGTTTGGTGAAAGATCGCTTAGACCGTGAACTCATCGGTAACGTCTCCATCAAGGTTTTGCCAACCGAACGTCCTGACGCTTGGGAGGTTCAGGGACGCGGTGAGCTCGCGCTAGCCATCCTGGTTGAGCAGATGCGCCGAGAAGGCTATGAACTTACTGTCGGTAAACCGCAGGTGGTTACTAAGAAGATTGATGGCAAATTACACGAACCGGTAGAAGATCTAACCATCGACGTGCCTGAAGAGTTTCTCGGCGCTATGACTCAGCTGCTAGCTGCGCGTAAGGGTCGGATGAAGAACATGATTAACCATTCAACCGGATGGGTTCGAATGGAATTCTTGGTGCCATCTCGTGGGCTAATTGGTTTTAGAACTGAGTTTCTGACCACCACCAAGGGAACTGGTATCGCCAACGCTATCTCGGCCGGCTATGAGCCTTGGGCTGGAGAGATTATCACTAGGACCAACGGATCCTTGGTGGCCGACCGAGCAGGGGTTGCCACCCCGTTTGCCATGATTGCCTTGCAGGAGCGCGGTTCGTTCTTTGTTGAACCAACCTCAGAGGTATACACCGGAATGGTGGTTGGCGAGAACTCTCGTGCCGATGACATGGATGTAAATATCACTAAGGAAAAGAAGCTCACCAACATGCGTGCATCTTCTTCAGATGAGTTCCAGGCGCTTACCCCACCCAGAAAACTTTCGCTTGAGGAATGCCTTGAGTTTGCTCGTGAAGATGAATGTGTTGAGGTTACTCCAGAAGCCACAAGGATTCGCAAAGTTGAACTTGATCCGAACCTGAGGGCAAGATCACTTGCCGCCAAGAAACGGGCAAACGAGAACGCTTAGTTTTTCTTCTGAGGCTTTAGGTAGAGCCAGCCAACAGTGATTAGGTAACCGAACCAGATAATGCTTTCGAGGTAGGAAGGCTTAGATCTGAAGCTTATGGTTCCCCGCAGCAAGGTATCCAACCAACCGTCTTTTTCAATCACACCGGATAGGTCATAGGTGGTTTCGGTTAGGAATGGAAGTAAGCCGACCTCTTGAAGTTCGTGTATTCCGTAAGCGAAGATTCCAGCCGCCACCACAATCAAGAATGCGCCGGTGTATTGGAAGAACTTACTCAGATTAAGTTTGAGTGCTCCGCGATAAACCAGGTAACCGGCAACAGCGGCGATGCTCAGACCCAAAGTTGCACCGAGGATAGGGTTGGTGTCTTCGCCGGTTGCGCGGCTAGCACTCCAGATAAATACTGCGGTTTCAATTCCCTCGCGGATTACAGCGAAGAATGCCACGGCTACCAGAGTGAAGTTGTTCTGCTTAGCATTGTCAATTTTGCCGTGTAGTTCGGATTTAAGGTTGCGGGACTGACGAGCCATCCAGAAGATCATCCAGGTGACAAAGATGACAGCAATAATTGAGGCCACGCCAGCGATGATCTCATTGGTTCCCTCCGGCACAACCGCTACAAACTCAGCCAGGGCAACCCCGACACCGATGGAGACTAGGACTGCTAGGAGGGTTCCCCAGAGAATGTTTGTGGCTGACTTCTTGTTGCCTGTTTTTAGGGCGTAGGCGACTAAAATTCCGACGATTAGGGAAGCTTCTAGGCCTTCACGGAGACCAATGAGCAGGTTGGCGAACACAGATTCCTTTCGCGATGGTTATCAGACCATTCGAAGTTAGGGTTACCTAACTAAACTTAGTGGATAGACTCTTAGCGGTCAAGAGAGGAATAACTGAACTAAGGTTTTTCTTATGGCAAAACAAACTTTCAAAGCGAAACGCATTCTGTTGGTGCACGCTCACCCGGATGATGAGAGTTTGCAAACCGCTCACGTGATGGCTGATGCTATCGATCGTGGTGCCGAAGTTTATTTGCTAACACTTACTCGCGGCGAACGCGGTAAAGCCAAACTCGAAGAATTGAAATCACTCGAAGCTAACCGAGCTGCCATGGGAACTTTCCGAGCGGGAGAGTTGAAGAACGCTCTGGCTGCCATCGGTGTCACCAACTATAAATTTGCTGGAACCAGAGCTTATCTGGATAGCGGGGTTCGGATTGGAAACCTAGGAGTTCCCACAGCACCGCAGCGACTGGATGAAATGTCGCTCTCGGCGGTTTCAACACCGGTTGTTGCCGATGACATCTACCAGGTGATGCTTGAATTCAAACCCGATGCCGTAATTACCTACAACGCCAAAGGCGGTTGGGGTCATCCAGATCACAAGAAATCGCATCAGGCAACAGCGATGGCTATGCGTCGCTATCGAAAAGTGGTTCGAGGTAAGAAGCCGGCCTTCTGGGTAATCGCGGAACCCGGTGAACGTTTCTCGGTCCAAGTCGGTGGTGAGAAGACCGCTGAAATCAAAAAAGCTGCGCTATCAGCCCACGCATCTCAGGTGACCATCAAGCGCGATACTTACTCTGTAGCTGACGGAATTGAATTCCGCTTCGACGCTCCAGAGCGGCTAAGACTTGCCAGCCCGAACATTTTGCCCTGGTTTGCACCAACGGTTAGAGCCCTCTTTGGTTTGCCCCTCGGGCTGCTGCTCGGTTATGCCGGAGCCTACGTCCACCACCTCCAGGCCAACAACGCTAATCAGTCTCCGCTCGGCTTGTATTTGGCACTCGGGGCAACTGCTTCGATAGCTTTCGGTCTTCGAACCCTGCGTAATTCCAGAGGAGCGCTCTACCTGTTGAATGCCGGTATGACAATTTCAATCTGGTGGCTATCCAGAAACGAAACTTGGGGTGCATTTATTCCTGACGATCGCTACGGCAACCGTTACATCATCTTTGCCATGACTATTTGTGCTGTGGCAGCTGTTTTCCCAAGAATCAATTTGGCTAAATGGCGTGCTAGAACCAATCGAACCCACCTCTAAAGAGATAATTGATTTAGAGAAGTAAAGGATCAAAAGTTGACTTACGTTATTGCGCTGCCATGTGTTGATGTCAAGGACAAGGCCTGTATTGCCGAATGTCCGGTGGACTGCATCTATGAGGGTGACCGTATGCTCTACATCCACCCCGATGAGTGTGTTGACTGTGGTGCTTGCGAGCCGGTTTGTCCAGTTGAAGCCATTTACTACGAGGATGATCTGCCAGCACAGTGGGCCGACTATTACAAAGCAAATGTTGAATTCTTTAGCACCGTTGGTTCCCCAGGTGGCGCTGCCAAAGTTGGTCCAATCCCAGGCGATCACCCTGTAGTTTCAGTTCTCCCGCCGCAGGCGAACTGACATGTTTCAAGGTTTGCCAGAGTATCCTTGGCAAAAACTTAAGCCTTACGAGCAAATAGCTAAAAACCATCCAGCCGGAATAGTTGATCTCTCGGTTGGTTCTCCGGTTGATCCAACTCCAAAAATAATTCAGGATGCACTCAATAACGCGAGCAGTGCACCGGGTTACCCGAGCACCGCAGGTTCGGTTGAACTTCGTGAGGCTATTGTCGAATGGTTTGGCAGAAGGCGAGGGGTTCAGGGCCTTCCTGTCGATCAGGTGATGCCAACTATTGGTTCCAAGGAAATGATTTCCTGGTTACCGCTAATGCTTGGTTTAGGTCCAGGTGATGTCGTTGTTCAGCCCAAGGTTGCCTATACCGCGTATGTGGTTGGCGCGGCTTTGTCTGGTGCTGAGATTGTTTCTGAGGATGACCCGGAGAAGTGGCCAAGTAACACCAAATTGATTTGGCTTAATTCACCTGGTAACCCTGACGGTAAAGTCCTAGATGTTCCTGAACTTAGAGCAGCTTTGAAGCGAGCTCGGGAACTCGGTGCAGTGCTGGCATCCGATGAGTGTTATGCGGAACTTGGTTGGGGCAGGTGGGAAGCAGAGCGAATTCCTTCGATCTTGGATCCGAGAGTTTGTGAGGGAGATTTCACAAACCTGCTAGCGCTCTATTCGCTTAGTAAGCAATCCAACCTGGCTGGCTATCGAGCAGCCTTCGCGGCAGGAGATTTGACTCTTATCAAGGCTCTGGTAAACATCCGAATGCACTCTGGCCTCATGATGCCTGCTCCAGTGCAGAAGGCGGTCACGGTTGCTCTGGGTGATGAAGCTCACGTTCGCGAAGAGTGGGAGATTTACCGTAAGCGACGTGAAGTGCTACTTGCAGCGGTAAAGGCCTATGGTTTTGAGGTGGCGGATTCGGAGGCGGGTCTCTACATTTGGGCAACTCTAGGTGAAGACTGTTGGGCGACTGTTCAGCGGATGGCAGAGCTCGGTGTCTTGGTGGTGCCGGGTGAGTTCTATGAAACTTCTGGCAGCGAGTATGTGAGGTTCTCGATCACGGCCACCGACGAGAAAATAAACGAGGGTGCCGCAAGGCTAGGTAATGCCCTAGGCTTTAAGAGTTAAAGCAATTCAGGAGAACCCCTTTGGCATCTGAAAACGACCAGAAAGTCACCATTTCTTACCCTGGTGGAACCGCCGATTTCCCTATCTTGAGCTCAGTTGATGGCGACTCGGCTATCGACTTCTCTAAGCTAAACGCCACCACGGGACTAAACGCCTACGACATGGGCTTTGTCAACACTGCAAACACTAAGTCAGCAATCACCTACATTGACGGTGACGCCGGTGTTCTTCGCTATCGCGGTTACCCAATTGAGCAGTTGGCCTCTAAGAAGAGTTTCGTTGAAGTTGCGTACCTATTGATTTACGGTGAATTGCCAACGGCAGATCAACTTGCTAATTGGGATGACACTTTGCGTCACCACACTCTTATTCACGAAGACCTAAAAAACCTTTTCCACTCAATGCCACAGAACGCTCACCCGATGAGTGTCCTAGCGGCGGGAGTTTCAGCGCTATCAACTTTCTACCAGGACTCACTGGATCCTCACGATGATGCTCAAGTGGAACTCACCACAGTCAGGTTGCTTGCAAAGTTACCAACTCTGGTTGCCTATGCACACAAGAACTCAATCGGTCAGGCACTGCTTTACCCAGATAACTCACTGAGCTACATCGAAAACTTCTTGAGAATGTGCTTCGGTAACATGGCCGAAGATTACATCCAGAATCCAGTGGTTACTAAAGCTTTAGACACGCTATTTGTCTTGCACGCTGACCACGAACAGAACTGTTCAACTGCAACGGTAAGACTTGTTGGCTCGTCACAGGCAAACCTGTTCGCATCTGTTTCAGCCGGTGTCAGTGCGCTGTTTGGCCCACTGCACGGTGGTGCTAACGAAGCTGTCTTGGAAATGCTTAAGGAGATTCGTGAATCAGGTGACGGTGTTAAGAAATACATCGACCGGGTTAAGAACAAAGAAGACGGTGTCAAACTGATGGGCTTTGGTCACCGCGTCTACAAGAACATGGACCCTAGAGCTCGAATCGTTAAGGAAGCTGCCGATAAGGTTCTAGCCGACTTAGGAGTTTCGGATCCACTACTAGACATTGCTAAAGAGCTGGAAGCTGCAGCTCTTGCAGATGAATACTTCATCTCTAGAAAGCTCTACCCGAACGTGGACTTCTACACCGGCGTCATCTATAAGGCGATGGGCTTCCCCTCTCGCATGTTCACCGCGCTGTTTGCGTTAGGTCGCCTGCCTGGTTGGATCTCACACTGGCGCGAAATGAACCACGATGCCTCAACCAAGATTGGTCGCCCTCAGCAGCTCTACATCGGATCCCCTGAGAGAAGCATTTAGCCGTTTTTGATTATCTTTGACTGCTCTTTATAGACGGTTGGGAAGAAGATCAAAAAACCGACAAAAGCCAAGATACCTGCGGTAATAAAAACTTCTCTAACGCCGAATAGCCCGATGAGCCCACCGGCTACCGACATCGAACCAATGCTGGCCACCGAGATTATCGATCCGAAAGCTGCAAAAACTCGACCCTGGACTGCGTGGGGAGTGACCTTAATCATCATTCCAACCCCGTAACTGTTGATAGTTGAGTTAGCCATACCAGCGATAAACCAGACCACCATGATGATCCAGTAGTTAGGCGAGAGTCCGACTGCAAGACCGGAGAGTGAGAGTATGGCCATACCAAACCCCAAAACCGTCAATTCCATCTTGGGGCTGAGTTTTTTGGTACCAGCATAAAAACTAAACAGCAGGGTTCCAACCGCAAAGCAGGAACCAACCACACCGTAGATAAAGCTGTCTGCACCGAGAATGTCGGTTAGCAGGAATATGTCGCCGACATTAACCACACTCATGCAGAGCACCATTGCGAAAACCAAGATGATCAGTGAGCGAAGCAGCGGAGTCTTCATGAGGAAGCTAAAGCCCTTGGTTAGTTCGGTTTTCTCGCCAGGTTTAAGTGCCTCAGGTTCGTGGTTGACCCCAATCACAAAAGGAAGCACTGCAATCAGTGTTGTAAAGATACCGTCGATGATGAAAGTCACTTGGAATCCGGTCTGCTTAATTAGGAAACCAGCTACAACTGGTCCCAGCAATCCAGCCATTGAGAAGTAGGTCTGAATGGTTCCCATCGCCCTACTGATATCTTCTTTGGTAGCCAGCATGGGAGTTAGTTTTCCCCAAGTGGGACCAATCACCGAGGCGCAAGTATTTGCTATAAAGAGCAAGGTAAAAATTGCCCAGGTGTCTAATCGTTGTGATTGGGCAAAGACTGCCGCACCACCGATGATCGAAAGAATCGGGATGACCTGCTTAGTTGAAAAACGGTCAGCTATTGTTCCAGCCAAGGGTGCGAAGATTATTGCCGGAAGAGTACCGACAATAAATAGTGCTGCCACGGCACCTGGTCCCATTTCTTTTTCGCGGAAAACCAAGGTGAAAATGGTTAGTTCAGTACCGAGGAGGCTGAAGCCTCGAGCTATAGCCATGAGTTGGATCTTTGACCACATGGTCTTTTCAGGAGAAATCACCAAATAATCCTAGTTATTTAGCCAATAAATTACTGTGTCCCCATAGTTCTTCGTTTCGGTGAGTTTGATTTCTTCAGGGAAAACTGGGGCTTCAGTGCGACTGGATCTTTCTAAAACTATGGTGGCATTTGGTTTTAACACCCTAACCAACAGAGTCAGGACCTCAGTGACCATCTCATTACTAACTTCGTAGGGAGGGTCAATGAAGACCAGGTCATACTCTGTTCCAATAGTGGGGATGACGCTGGTTACTGATTTACCTTCAGCTCGAATATCGCAGTCAGTATCTTCTTTTTGCAGAGCAGCCTTAACCATCCGCATGTTTTGGATGATGCCGCCGAGAGCCTGCTTATTGTTTTCCACCAATAGAACCTGCTTGGCTCCACGGCTGGCGGCTTCGAGGCCGAGAGCACCTGTGCCTGCGTATAAGTCCAAGACCCTGGCATTCTCAATTAGGTTTAGAGCATCTAACCGGCTGAACACACTTTCACGAATGCGGTCGCTGGTTGGTCTAGTTACCTTGGCTGGTGAGGCTAAAACGCGGCTACCTGCGATGCCACCGATAATTCTGGTCATAGTGTGGCTAGCCTAACTTAGTAAGACCTTCGGGGAAGATTTAAACATGCTGTTACCGCAAACACCTTTGGATCGACTACTTGGTGATAAGACCGCCAAGAGTCTCGCCAAGCACCTCGGGCTGGTAACCGCTGCCGATTTGCTCACCCATTACCCAAGGAGATACTCAGCCAGAGGTGAACTTACCCAAATAAGCGAGATACCGGTTGGGGAGATGGCAACCCTGGTTGCTGATGTGGTCGATGTCAGCGAAAGAAGAATGAAGGGTAAGTCAGGCTCAATACTTGAGGTAAAGATTACTGACGGGAATGGCTTTGTAACGGCTACGTTTTTCAATCAAGCCTGGCGAGCTCAAAAACTAAAACCAGGGGTTCGTGGTTTATGGTCGGGAAAGATTGGCAGCTATAACGGCAAGCTGCAACTGTCTCACCCCGACTATGCCCTCTTCGTCGATGAGATTGAAGACGAAGTAGCCAAGGCCTGGGCTGAACTTCCTATTCCTATTTATCCAGCATCATCCACCTGCACCACCTGGATGATTCAAAGATCTGTTCGCATCATCCTCGACGGCATGCCTTCTATTCAGGATGAACTACCCGCTGAATACGCTGAAGGATTCCTGCCACTGGAGCAAGCTATCCGTCAGGTTCATCAACCGAAGACCCTGCAAGAAGCTAAAGATGCAATTGAGACACTTCGCTATCATGAAGCCTTCGCCTTGCAGGCAACGCTGGTTAAGTCACGAATAGAAAATAGACACCAGAAGAGTGCTATCCGTGAAGCTAAAGCGGATGGACTTCTAACTAAGTTCGACAAAGGCCTGCCATTCCAACTCACCGATAAGCAAATCATCATCGGCAATGAAATCGCTGAAGACCTAGCTGCAGGGCATCCGATGAACCGCCTGCTACAGGGTGAGGTTGGTTCCGGTAAAACACTGGTTGCCGTTCGGGCGATGATAACCGTTGCTGAATCAGATGGCCAATCAGCGCTACTTGCTCCTACCGAAGTTTTGGCAGCTCAGCACTACCAATCCATTCTGAAAACCCTAGGACCTGACCAAGCCAAGGCTTTAGGGTTAACCCTGCTGACCGGTCAGCTTTCCACGGCTGATAGAAAAGCAGCAATGCTGGGGATTGTCTCGGGTCAGGCAAAGATTATTGTTGGAACTCACGCTCTATTTGCTGAGAAGGTTGAGTTCTATGACTTAGGCCTCATCGTCATTGATGAGCAACACCGCTTCGGAGTTGAACAGCGTGAGGCTCTAAGGCTCAAAGGTAAAACCGCTCCACACGTCTTAACCATGACTGCAACGCCTATTCCTAGAACTTTGGCTGTGACAGTTTTTGGTGATTTGGACATATCAATCTTGGATCAGCTACCTAACGGTAGGCAGCCAATCACATCCCACGTTGTAACCGACAGTCAACCGCAGCTAGTTGCCAGAGTCTGGCAGCGAGTTGCCGAAGAGGTTGCTAACGGACGTCAGGTCTTTGTGGTTTGCCCTCGCATTGATGAGAAGGATGAACCAACAGACATTGAGATAACCGAGGATGACAAGCCAAAGCGACCGCTGGCAGCCGCTGTCTCTGTTGCTGAGGCTTTGAAAGTAAACCCTGTTCTAAAGGGATTAAGGATTGGCTTACTACACGGCAAGCAGAGCTCTGAAGTTAAAGCAGAAGTCATGACTGCCTTTGCCAATAAAGAGCTAGACATCCTGGTTGCCACCACGGTTATCGAAGTTGGGGTTGATGTTCCAAATGCCACCACGATGGTCATTCTCGATGCTGATCGGTTTGGTATCTCTCAGCTCCACCAGTTGCGTGGCCGTGTTGGTCGCGGTGGTTTAGCCGGGCTGGCTCTGATGCTTACCTCAGCCGAAGAAGGATCATTAGCTCTTGAGAGAGTGAAAGCGGTTGCTGCAACTAACGACGGCTTCAAATTGAGTGAGATTGATTTAGAGCTACGTCGTGAAGGCGATGTTCTTGGAGCATCCCAATCAGGTGGCAGATCATCACTAAAACTGCTCAGAGTCCTGAGAGATCAAGACATCATCCAGCAGGCCAGGGCCCAAGTGATTGAACTGTTTGAGAAAGACCCCACCCTAGAAAAGCACCCAATCTTGGCTGAAGCCCTTGAGTTAGCAGATCAGCAAAGAGCAGACTTCCTAACTAAGTCATAGTCGGCTAACCTTATTACATGGCCATCGCCGTATATCCCGGTTCTTTCGACCCATTCACCTATGGGCATCTCGACATTGCTATCCGGGCAGCCAAAATGTTTGAAACTGTCCACGTAGTTGTGGTTCACAACCCAAACAAGAAGCCCCGCTTCTCAGCCGTTCAAAGAGTTGAGATGATTCGCGAAATCCTAGATAACGAAAAAGGCAACTTTATCGTCAACTCTTTTGATACCGGTTTGCTGGTCGATTACTGCAAGACCGTGAACGCTGATGCACTTGTTAAGGGAATCAGAACTAACGTTGACCTTGATTATGAATTACCAATGGCTCAGGTAAACAGAGATCTCAGTGGTATTGAAACTGTATTCATTCCAGCGGATCCGGTTCACGGTTTCGTATCCTCTTCGTTGGTAAAGCAGGTAGCCGACCTTGGCGGAGACATTAGTAAATATGTCCCAGAGTCGGTGGCTAGAAAGCTGCGTGGCTAATGAGCATTTACAAGATTCCAGTTCATGACCTGATGCATAAGCCAGGCACGATGCGCGAGCTGACCACTGAACTGACCCTCGAGGCTGACCTAGGGGCAGGTTTAGCTCAGGTTAGTAAAGGTGGGTCGATTGACCTAGAACTGCGATTAGAGAGCGTTCACGAGGGCATCTATGTCTCCGGAATATTGAAGACCGAGGCAGAAGCCGAGTGTTCTAGGTGCCTAGACCCAGTAAAGGTGCCAATCAAGGTGGATATTCAAGAGCTTTTCGCCTATTCTTTACAGGTAGAAGATGACTTGGTCATCCAGGACGAACAAATCGACTTGGAACAGGTCATCGTTGACTCGGTTGTTCTAAATCTTCCGTTCACCCCTATTTGTAAGGCAGACTGTCTTGGTCTGTGTGCTGAATGTGGTGCGAAGTTGAATGAAGAGCCGGATCACGCTCACGAAGCCAAGATTGATTCAAGGTGGACCGAGTTACAAAAGTTTGCTAAAGAAAGTGAAGACTGATGCCAGTTCCTAAAAGACGCCTGTCGAGATCAAACACCCGTCACCGTCGCTCAGCTTGGGTGGCCAACAACACCCAGTTGGTAAAGACCGTCGTTAACGGTAAGACCGTATACAGCTTGCCTCACCGCGCTCGTGCAGTAGAAGACTCGAACGGTGACGTTCAGTTCTACGAGTACAAGGGCCGCAAGGTAGCTGACGCCTAAATCTAGGCTCAGACAGTGAATTACGCCGCGCTTACCGAACGGCTTGGCATTTCTATTGAACCTGCCTTACTTGAGTTAGCGCTAACTCACTCTTCGTTCTCTTACGAGAATGGCAAAACACCCAACAACGAACGCCTGGAATTTCTGGGGGATTCGGTGTTGGGTTTTTTAGTTACTGAGCACGTTTACCAACTTCACCCAGATCTTGCTGAAGGTGAACTTTCCAGACTAAGAAACGCTGCTGTTTCAGCTAAGACCCTAAGTCTTGCTGCGATGAACATTGGTCTCGGTGAATTCATTCTGCTTGGTAAAGGTGAATCGCTTTCCGGTGGTTCTTCCAAGTCCAACATTCTTGCTGATGCTTTTGAGGCAGTTCTAGGAGCCGCCTTTATCTCTGGGGGAATCGATGCAGCCCACCGAATCGTCAGCGATTTAATTTTTCCGCTAATTGATGACAGTCAGGTGCTGTTAGAAACCAGCGAACCTAGAACAGTCTTACTGGATCTGATCAAGAAGATGGGCTTAGGTGAACCGGTATTTGAGATTACCCATGAGGGACCAGACCATGATCGAACCTTTTTTGCGACTATTTTGGTTGACGGCAAAAAGATCGGCTTTGGTGAAGGCAGATCTCGTAAGGCGGCTGAAGCTCTAGCCGCCAGCTCAGCACTAAAAATGCTAAGGGGTTAGTCTTGCCCGAATTACCTGAAGTTGAAACAGTTCGAGCTGGTTTAGCCGAGAGTCTAACCGGAGCTAAAGTTCAGTCAGTTATCGTTCACGACCCAAGAAGCCTAAAACGCCACCTCGCCGGAAGCCGAGATTTCATTGAGACCCTCAGCGGAAGAAAAATCGAAGCTGCGGTTCGCCGGGGTAAGTTTCTTTGGTTGCCCCTCAGTCGCAAACGCGGTGAAGAGCAGCTAGCGCTGATGGGCCACCTGGGCATGAGCGGCCAGATGCTGCTTCGCTCACCTGACTTTGAGGCCGAAGCGCTTACTCGAGTAACCATCAAAGTTAGGACTGCTGAGCGAGAGAGGCTGGAGCTTCGTTTTGTCGATCAACGTATCTTTGGTTCCTTGGCGATTGATTTCATGGAAGAGACCCCGGATGGACTAACCGCTGGTTTTAGTGGAACTAATGAACTATTCAGTTGGAGTAATTTGATTCCAAGTCAGGCTAAACACATTGCTCGTGATCCGCTAGATCCAAATTACGACCTTGATGCTGTGCTAAAGAAATTCAAGGCTAAGCATTCCGGAATCAAAAGGGTTTTGTTGGATCAACAGGTGGTTAGCGGAATTGGCAATATTTATGCCGATGAGTCGCTCTGGCGGGCCAGGATTCACTATGACCAGCCAGCTTCGACCATTTCCAATGCCAAGGCTTCATTGCTCATGGCTGAGGTCACACAGGTCTTGGCGGCGGCCGTTGAGGCTGGGGGAACCAGCTTTGATGAGCAATACAAGAACATCAACGGGGAGTCGGGCTATTTCAGTGTCAGCCTGAACGCCTACGGAATGACCGGTTTACCCTGTAATCGGTGTGGGCGGGCTATCAGACGCGACAACTGGATGAACCGAGGAAGCCATTATTGCCCCAATTGCCAAAAACTTAGGACTTCTAGAGCCTCAAAATAGCCCTTATCGCCGTTTCGGTGTTTTATATGAGGTAATTTTTTATAGAGACTTAAGTCTTATTTCCCCTTACGAAAGCGAACTAAATTGCACCTGAAAAGCCTGACCCTCAAGGGCTTTAAGTCGTTCGCTACTCCTACCACTTTTGCCCTAGAAAAAGGCGTCACCTGTGTAGTGGGGCCAAACGGTTCAGGTAAGTCCAACGTCGTTGACGCTCTGGCCTGGGTTATGGGTGAGCAGGGGGCTAAGACTCTTCGCGGTGGCAAGATGGAAGACGTTATCTTTGCCGGAACCGCAACCAAAGGTCCGCTTGGCCGAGCCGAAGTTTCGTTGACCATTGACAATGCCGACGGTGCCCTGCCGATTGACTACGCCGAGGTAACCATTTCTAGAACCCTGTTCCGTAATGGTGGTTCTGAGTATGCGATCAACGGTGAACCCTGCCGTTTACTGGATGTCCAAGAGCTCTTATCCGATACCGGTTTGGGCCGTGAGATGCACGTAATCGTAGGTCAGGGAATGCTAGACGGTGTCCTCAAGGCAACCCCAGAAGAGCGACGGACCTACATCGAAGAAGCTGCCGGTATTTTGAAACACCGCCGGCGCAAAGAAAAGACTGAACGCAAACTGGAAGCCATGCAGGCTAACCTGACCAGATTGAACGATCTTGCCGGTGAAGTTAGACGCCAGTTGAGACCACTTAGCCAGCAGGCTGAAACCGCCAAGAAGGCTCAGGGTATCGCCAGCGTGGTTCGCGATGCCAAAGCTCGTTTGATGGCTGCCGACATCGTGGAACTGCTAAACGGCTTGGATGAAACATCACAGTCAGAGGCAGATCGCAAAGCTGAGCGAAACATTTTGCAACAGCAACTAGATGCTAATAACCAACGGCTCGGCGAACTGGAAAGACTTCAGATGTCCAGTGAAGTTGAGCAGGCTAGATCGCTCGCCTTCAACTTGGAATCACTAACCGAGAAGTTCCGTTCGCTAATGACCATCGCCAACCAGCGAATCACCTTGCTTGACTCCCAGAACAAAACTAAAGCCGCACTGATTAACCCTGCGGCTATCGCCACCGAGGCAGATGTTGCTGACCGCAACGTGGTGGAACTAACCGTTGCGGTTGAAACACTGCGTCAGGCACTGCAAGCTGCCGAGCGCACCAGGGACGATGCCAGAGCTGTGCTGGAGGCATTTGATACTCAAGCAGCGGCTAAATCACAAGAAATTGCAAACTACGACTCAAGGCTTAACACACTGGCAGGAGCCATCAACCTAGCCGAAGCTAAAGTAACTTCGCTGGTTGGACAACTTGAGCGTCAGGAAGCTGCCGTCGCCGATAGTGCTACTCGACAGCAAGAAGCCCTCGATGAACTTAGCTCTCTGGAGCAGGAACTCAACCGCAGTCAACCAGCCGATAACTCCTATGAGCAGAATTACGAAGTTGCTCAAAAATCCGTTTCTGAGATAGCCAACAGCATTGAAGATATTCGTGAGCAACTGCACCGCGCCGAGCGTGAACGCGATGCGTTGCAGGCTAAGCGCAGTGCCCTGAATCTAACCCTGGAACGCAAAGACGGAGCCAGTGAGATCACGAACGCAGGACTTGCCGGGATTAGAGGATTACTAGCCAGCCAGATTGAAATTGAGCCTGGCTTCGAAGCTGCAATTGCTGCGGCTCTTGGTTCACTCGCCGATGCGATTCTGGCTGATTCAAGAGACGATGCACTATCCGCTATTGAACATTTGAAGCAGTTCAATGCCGGTCGCGTTGAACTGGTTATTGCCGATGTTGAGAATCGGGCTAAGCCGGCTAACCTGCCTAACCTTGCTGGGGCTCGGAACGCAGTTGATGTAGTTTCAGCACCTAACGGAATTCTGGCAACACTTAGTGATGTTGTAGTGGTTGACGATCTCGCTGCGGCGAGAAGGCTTTACTCTGCCGAGCCAAATGCCACAAAGTTGCGAGTTATCACTAAAGCCGGAGATGTGCTCACCGAGTCGGTTATTCGAGGCGGTTCCGCAGATAGCTCATCAAAGGTTGAACTGGTTGCTGAACGTGATTCAGCCGAGCGACTGCTGGCAGAAGTAAACAGCAAGCTGGAATCGCTAAAGCAGGAACTTGAAGCAAAGCGTGCCGCCGAATCCTCTGCCAAAGAGAACATGGCCCGTGCTCTTGCCGAATTGAAGCGTCACGATGGCGATCGTGCAGCCAATGCCGAGAAGCTAGCCAGAGTTCGTGTTCAGGCTGAAGCTGCCGAAGGTGAAAAGAATCGTTTGAGCAATGTGGTTGAGGAAACCCGTCAGGTGATTGAATTTGCCAAGCTAGAAGTTGAAGCTGCCAATACTGCCTATGAAGACTTTTCTAAAACTGAACGGCCAAGCCAAGACCTAGCGGCTCGAGATGCTCTGGTTGCCGAAGTCGACCAGGCCAGAACCAAAGAGTTTGATGTTCGGGTTGAACTGGGTGCTGCTACTGAAAAACTTCGCGTTGAAACCGATCGGGCACTAGCTCTTCGCAACCAGGTTGCCGATGCTCTGGATGCTATCGAGCAGGCTAAAGAAGAGTCAGTCTTGCGCTCCAGCCAGTTGGCTTCAGCCAAATCAGTGATGGCTCTGCTACCAACTGTTATCGCTGCGATGAGCGATAGTGCTGGCATGGCCAAAATCGCACTCCATGACTTGGAATCTAAGCGCACTAACCAGAACGACGAATTGGTTCGCCTGCGCGGTGAGACTGCCTCGATGATGAATCGAATGACTCAGTTGACCCAGACTGTTCACGACATCGAGCTGGCGAATCACGAGAAGCGTTTGAACCTAGCCAACCTGGTGGCCAAAGCTAACGATGACTTAGCCCTTGACCAACAGACTTTAGTTACCGAATATGGGCCAGATCAGTTGGTTCCAGATCCAGAGAGCCCAGAGACTCCAAGACTCTTTGACCGAGCAGAGCAGCAGAAGCGTTTGCACGAAGCTGAGCGCTTGCTGGAGCGTTTGGGTAAGGTCAACCCACTGGCGCTTGAAGAGTTCGCTGCTCTGGAACAGCGTCACAAGTTCCTCACCGAGCAGCTAGCTGACCTGACTAAGACCCGCGCTGACCTGATCCAAATCATCAAGGAACTGGATGAAAAGATGCAGGTTATCTTCGAAGAAGCTTTCGCTGATACCAAGAAGGCTTTCGAGGAAGTTTTCCCTGTGTTATTCCCCGGTGGTACCGGATCGATATTCCTAACCGATAAAGAGAATCTGCTGACCACCGGTATTGAAGTGAACGTTAAGCCGGTCGGTAAGCGCATCGAGAGGCTGAGCTTGCTCTCCGGTGGAGAAAGATCACTGGCTGCTCTTGCTCTACTCTTTGCAATCTTCAAAGCTCGCCCTTCACCTTTCTATGTTCTTGACGAGGTTGAGGCAGCTCTAGATGATGCCAACCTGGGCCGACTATTGAATATCTTTGTTGACCTGAAGCAGTCATCCCAGTTGGTTATCGTGACTCACCAAAAGCGCACCATGGAGATTGCCGATGCTCTCTATGGAGTCTCGATGCGTCAGGACGGTATTTCAGCTGTAGTTGGTCAGCGTATCGAAGAATCTGAGTAATTATGTTTTGGCGCAAAAAGTCCAAAGCAGATTCAGCAGAAACTCCGCTAGAGGCAGTCGAACTTCCTAAGCGCAATCTAACCAAGAGCATCAAATCAGTTTTCAGCAGAATAAAGTTTGATCTCGATGACCTCATCACACTCGAAGACACGTTGATTCAATCCGACTTTGGGGTTGATGCGGCTGCGGCCATAGTTGATGATCTAAAGAGTAGAGCCAAGCGCGCATCGGCTAGCAGTGAAGCTCAGTTGCGGGCAATCCTTTCCGAACTGTTGGTTGAGCGATTGGCTCGTGCAGATACCGAACTTAACCTAAACAGCGAAGTTCAGCCCTACGTGATTTTGGTGGTGGGGGTCAACGGTGCTGGTAAGACTACAACGATAGGTAAATTGGCTAACTATCTGATTCAAGGTGGTGCCAAAGTTACCCTAGGAGCTGCTGATACTTTCCGAGCTGCTGCGGTGGAGCAGTTGGCTACCTGGGCGACTAGATCTGGCGCTGAGATTGTTAGACCTAAGACGGAGGGGCAGGACCCTGCTTCGGTGGCTTTTGAAACGGTGGAGACTGCCATCGCTAATCAGAGCGACATCGTCATTATCGACACAGCAGGACGTCTGCAAAACAAGCAGGGGTTGATGGATGAGCTCGGCAAGATTAGACGAATCATTGAGAAGAAATTGGTAGTCAATGAGGTGCTGCTGGTGCTGGATGCCACCACCGGTCAGAATGCTCTAACTCAGGCCACAGCCTTCACTGAGGTTGCTCAGGTCACCGGTCTGGTGCTGACCAAACTTGATGGCAGCGCTAAAGGCGGCATTGTCTATTCGATTCAGCGGGAACTTGATATTCCTGTTAAGTTAATCGGTGTTGGTGAAGGAATCGATGACTTTGGTTTCTTTGATCCTGAAGACTTTGTTACCGGATTACTCGGGGAGGTGTAAATGTTTGGCAATCTATCCGATCGTTTAGTTGAAACGTTCAAGAACCTTAGAAGTAAGGGAAAGCTAACTGAAGCCGACATTGATGGCACACTCCGGGAAATCCGTCGAGCACTGCTAGAGGCAGATGTTGCCTTAGAAGTAGTCAAGAGTTTTATCGCCGCCATTCGTGAGCGAGCGCTAGGTGATGAAGTTTCTAAAGCACTGAACCCAGCTCAGCAGGTGGTTCAGATTGTTCAGGAAGAGTTAGTCAACATCCTCGGTGGTGCGCAGCGCAAACTGCAGTTTGCTAAGAACCCACCAACCGTAATCATGTTGGCCGGTTTACAGGGTTCTGGTAAAACTACCCTTGCCGGCAAGTTAGCCAAGTGGCTCAAGGACCAGGGTCAAACACCACTGTTGGTTGCAGCCGATCTGCAGCGACCTAACGCGGTTAACCAATTACAGGTTGTCGGTGAACGGGTCGGTGTTCCGGTATTTGCTCCTGAAGCAGGCAATGGTTCTGGCAACCCGGTAAGTGTTGCCAAGGATTCAATCAAGGAAGCAACTAAAAAACAGTTCTCAGTAGTAATTGTGGACACCGCTGGTCGTTTAGGTATCGACGAAGAGTTGATGAAGCAGGCTAGGGATATCGCTAAGGCTGTTGATCCTGACGAGACACTGTTTGTTATTGACTCGATGATTGGTCAGGATGCTGCCAATGTTGCTAAAGCTTTTGAAGAAGGGGTAGGCATAACCGGAGTCGTCCTAACCAAGCTTGATGGTGATTCACGCGGTGGTGCAGCGCTATCGGTAGCTAAGGTCACCGGCAAGCCAATTATCTTTGCCTCAACCGGTGAAGCCATGGATGCCTTTGAGCCGTTCTATCCAGATCGCATGGCAAGTCGCATCTTGGACATGGGAGACATCCTCACACTTATTGAGCAGACCCAGAAAGCCTTCGATGAGGAGCGGGCTTCTGTATTGGCTGAGAAGATGGCTAAGGATGCCTTCACCCTTGAGGATTTCTTGGAACAGATGAATCAACTAAAGAAGATGGGTTCAATCAAGTCCATGCTCGGCATGATTCCAGGGGCCAACAAGCTTAAAGGCCAGTTAGAGAACTTCGATGAACAAGAGATAACCAGAACCGAAGCCATCATCCAGTCGATGACTCCAGCTGAACGTAAAGACCCAAAGATCCTCAATGGCTCTAGAAGACTTCGGATTGCTAAAGGTTCAGGGATGACCGTCACCGATGTCAATGGGCTGGTCAACCGCTTTGAGCAGGCTGCCAAGATGATGAAGACCATGTCTAGGGGAGGTAATCCAGGAATCCCTGGAATGCCAATGATGGGTGCTGGTCCGTCAAAGCAAAAGGCCCAGCCTAAGAAGAAATCAAAAAGTGGCAATCCAGCTAAACGGGCAGCAGAGGAACAAGGTTTGACTTTACCTAAACCTGACTCTGGTTCAGCTTTTGGATTGAACTAACCTAACTATCTTTCAGTTAGATATAGCGGCAATACGTTGGTTATGGCTGCTGCCAGTGGCCTAATCTCGATGATGTGTGTGGTGCCGCTGGAACAGGCGGTATCTGAACTAGCGGAAACGGTGAGCCGAAGGTATCTAGAAGAGGCAGCTACCAGAGCTTCCGAAGCCGAGATGGAATAGCTAGCACTGAATCCACTCGAAGAATTAGCAAGATCGGTAAATTGCAAGTTACTGGAAATTTGATTACCAGAAGAGTCGGACTCAACCAGGCAGATTGCCGCGACTACATCTCCGACTAGGGGCATGCTGGGTAATTCAACTGAGCTGGCTTTCGGGTAAACCAGCAATATCTCTGGTGCTGCAGCATCAACCGATGTAGCTGGGTTATCCAGCCACCTGCCAAAGATGTTTAAGTCCCAGGTTGTGTAGGTTGAGGCGGAAACTACATCGCCAGGTCCACCGACCCGAATAAGTTGCGTGTAGGTGCGATCGTAGGAATACCAGCCTTCTAAATACTGGTTGGCCCGTTCAGGAGCCGGCAGGGTAAAGTCGCCCAAGTTTGTGATCGAAGGGTAGGTAACAGTGTCCCAGTCGACAAAGTCCCAGGCATTTGAGGCATTAGCATCTGGGTTTGTCAGGTTGTAAAAGGAGAACTGAGATTGCCACTGTGCATACAGCGTTTGATTTACTGTGAATGGATAGAGCGACCCGAAGTCGTAAGAATCTCCGGTTCCGTCCGGTTCGGTATTCCAACCGGTTTGCCAAGTTGCATAGGAGTCATTGAGGGTATAGATGCAGCGAGAGGGATCATAGTAATCCATACAACTCGATTGCAAGTAGCCCGCTTGACTGTCGACTGAATATTGTCTGGGTAAAGCACCGGTGCCACCATTTGGGTCAAAGTCAACGTAGTTCGGTTCGTACAGTTCTCTTTGAAGCACCAAGCGATTAGGGATGCCGGCAGCTCTGATACCGGTTGCAGTTGAAGTTGTGAAGTTATCGAATTCAAAACCATTACCGGGGGCAATTAGGTTAACTCGATCAAAAGTTACTCCATCAGCTGCTATGAAGTGAATATAGACAAAAGGTTCTTGCGCAAGCGTGTAATGACTCTGATAAGAATTGTCAGCATCCTGATCTGCAAAGTCTGATGGGCTTCCTACCGTGTACCAGTCAACTGGATTTCCGATGTATAACCTGGTGGCATATGATGCCCCACTCTGAGCGGTGATTGTCCCGGAGGAAAACAAAGTGCTGGCGACGTCATTCGCGGAAGTGTTCGCAACTAACTGTGTTCCGTTGAAAAGTTGGATTTCATTTCCAGTTGAACCAGCAGACCACCAAAGTCCGAAGTAGGTTTGCGGAGTGTCAAAAACGATGGATGCGCCGCCACTGCCTACCTGACCATAATTTATTGGGTTCGCTGTTTGACCAGCAACCGGGGTGCTAGAGGTGGTGCTAGCTCCACCGAAATGGACATTTGTTTGGATATGGCAATCAGCGCTTGCTGAGTAAAGGGGCTCGATTGTTGCACCATTGAAAGAGCAGGTGCTTCCAAAGGTCTGGTCATTGAAAGTTGTAACCACGCTATCCGCGGAAAAGTCTTCAGCCACATACGAACCCTGAACAAATGGCTGATCCAAATACATACCTACGGTGGGCTGGGGGTCAGTTGCGCCGGCTTTAGGAGCAGTTATGGGTATTACTAGGAGACTCAGCACCCCTAGGAATGACATGACCCTTCCTCTGGATTTGGGCCTAAGGCGGTTAGATCGGTCCCTTAGAGAAGACATAACACCACCCGAATCAGCTTTTTGAGGCGAAATCGCCATAAACGTCAGATTTATTGTACATTGTAAAATCAAACTAATTGAGGAGGGTTTAGCCCTGCCAAGCCGATATCTAGCCGAGCTGGCTGTCGGAGGTTGCCCTGCCCCCTTATTTCTGGCAGAATGAACAGGTTGCCCGAGGTTTGACCCTCTAAACAAACCAGGTCGGCAACCCCATTAGAGCAAGACTACCGAGTGTGCCCCCACGCTCACGGTTGATCGTTCGCCCCAATACATAAAACAGGAGCATTGTGGCTGTAAAAATCCGCCTAAAGCGTCTCGGAAAACTAAAGACGCCTCACTACCGTATCGTCGTTGCTGACTCACGCACCAAGCGTGATGGCCGTGTAATCGAAGAGATCGGTCGTTACGTACCAACCACTGAACCATCAATCATTGAAGTTAACTCAGAGCGTGCTCTTTACTGGCTAGGTGTTGGCGCTCAGCCAACCGAGCAGGTAGCAGCTTTGTTGAAGCTAACCGGTGACTTCCAGAAGTCAAAGGGTGAAGCATCAGCTAAGAACACTGTTAAGCCTCAGGTAGCTAAGGAAGCTTTCGTAGCTGACACCAAGAAGAAGCCTGTGCTTAAGCCTCGCGAAGAGATCGTTGTTAAGAAAGAAGCAGACAAGGTTGCTGAAGAAGTAACTGAAGCTGTTGCTGAAGCCGCTGTTGTTGAAGCTGTTTTGGAAGAAGCAGTTGAGACTGCTGCTGAAGAAGTAGCTGCAGAAGCTGTTGTTGAAGTTGAGGTAGAAGCCGCGGCTGAAGAGACTCCTGCTGCTGAAGAAACTCCTGCTGCTGAAGAAGCTAAGACAGAAGAGGCTTAAATCGTGCTTGCCGCTGCGCTCGAACACTTGGTCAAAGGAATCGTAGATCACCCTGAGGACGCCACTGTTACCGAAAGGTCAACTAACCGTGGTGAGCTTCTAGAGATTCACGTTCACCCAGATGACCTTGGTCGAGTGATCGGGCGCAAAGGCCGCACAGCCAAAGCTCTACGCACCGTAATCAATGCTCTTGCCGATGGCAAGAAGGTTCGTGTAGACGTAGTCGACGGTGACTTCTAATTCGACCAGCCTTAGGGTCGGTCGGTTACTAAAGGCCCACGGCCTTAAAGGCGCTATCAAATTAGAGCTCTACACTGATTCGCCGAATGAACGTTTTGTCCCTGGAGCAACTTTCTCCCTTCAGGTTCCTGAAGAATCACCGTGGTTTGGCAAAACCGTAACGGTCAAAGAACTCCGCTGGTATAACAATCAGCCGGTCTTATTCCTTGAAGGAATTGAAGATCGAACTCAAGCGGAAACTCTTATCAAAGCCATCATGCTGGTCCAGCAGGATCTCAATGAAACCCCAACCGAACCTGATGCCTGGTATGACCAGCAGCTGGTGGGGCTCAAGGTGTTTAGAGAAAAACTGGAAATTGGAACTGTTGCCAGGGTTGAACACATGCCCGCTCAGGACCTCCTTGTTATCAACTACAAAGACACAGAAGTTATGGTGCCCTTTGTTAAGCAGATTGTTCCTGAAGTGGACATTGCCAACGGGAAGCTAACTGTCACTCCACCGATGGGTTTGTTTGAAGAGGTAGCGGAGGAATAATGCGCATTGAGGCAGTAACTATTTTTCCCGAGTTCTTCGATGTCTTAGACATCTCCCTGCTTGGTAAAGCCAGAGAGAATAACGTCATTGATTTCAAAGCAGTAAATTTGAGAGATTACACCCACGATAAACATAAGACCGTGGATGATTCTCCTTACGGTGGTGGCGCGGGAATGCTGATGAAGCCTGAGCCATGGGGTGAGGCTCTAGATGAATTGCTGAACCCTGATGGTTCAACAGTTTTGATTATTCCTTCACCTGCCGGTGAGCTGTTCAAGCAGGCAACGGCTCAAGAGTTGGCTAAAGAAGAGCATTTGGTATTTGCCTGTGGCAGGTATGAGGGTATCGATCACAGAGTGTTTGAGTGGGCTAAAGATAAAGCAAAACTGAGGTTAGTAAGCCTCGGTGACTATGTCCTAAACGGTGGGGAAGTTGCAGCCTTAGCCATGATTGAGGCTATTGCTCGCCTAATTCCTGGGGTTATCGGTAATGCCGAGTCTTTGGTTGAGGAATCACACAGCGAAGGCCTTTTGGAGTATCCAAGCTATACCAAGCCCGCCGAATGGCGTGGCTTAGAGGTTCCTGAAGTACTCAGAAGCGGTAATCACGCTGAGATCGCTAAGTGGCGTAAAGAGCAGTCTTTGGAGCGAACCAAGCAGGTTAGGCCAGACCTCCTAGATTAGCTTTGCTAAATGGGGGTTTGGTGTGGCAAGATAGACAGGTTGCCGAAAAATAGCTCTGCCGCAGGGGAGCGAAGCAACAAAAAACAAAACTAATACCCGTTATTGACCTGCGTGCAAGACAGAAGGCAGAAAAATGCAGACTCTAGATTCAGTCGACAAAGCAAACCTAAAATCAGACATTCCTGAATTCCGCGTTGGTGACAACGTGAAGGTTCACGTAAACATCGTTGAAGGTAACCGCAGCCGTATCCAGGTATTCCAGGGAGTCGTAATCCGTCGCTCAGGTGCCGGTGTTCGCGAGACATTCACCGTTCGTAAGGTTTCCTTCCAGGTTGGCGTTGAGAGAACTTTCCCAGTGCACTCCCCAGTGATCGACAAGATTGAACTTGTCTCTAAGGGTGCCGTTCGCCGTGCGAAGCTTTACTACCTGCGTGAACTGCGCGGTAAGAAAGCCAAGATTCGCGAGAAGCGCGACAACCAGGCTCAAGACTAAGTCCTTTCAGCCAGTTTTCAGGCAGAGGGTTTAGCCTTTCACCATGGCAAAAAAAGAGAAAGCCGAAAAGGCACCCAGGGGTCCGTTCAAGGAATCTCGCTTAAAGCTTCGGGAACTCAAGAAGAAAAACTCCTTTCTTGCTTTAGCCATTGACACGGTTACCATCCTGGTTTCCGCGCTAATCATCTCTTTTGTCATAAAGACTTTCCTGTTCCGGTCTTTCTACATTCCTTCCGGTTCAATGTTCAACACATTGCAGATTAATGACCGCATCATCGTTAACGAACTTGTTCCAAATGTAATTCCGCTTAATCGTGGTGATGTGGTTGTTTTCAAAGACCCTGGCGGTTGGCTAGGAACTCTACCTCCTAAAGACCCAGGACACCCACTGCAGCAGATCGGTGACTGGTTGCTTTCTGTAACCGGGCTTTCTTCGCCCGACAACGATCAGCACTTGGTCAAGCGTGTTATCGGTATCGGTGGCGATCACATCGTTTGCTGTGATGCCAACAACCGCATCACCGTTAATGGAACTGCCATCATCGAGCCATACATCGCCAACGGAGCTAACCCTTCGGACACCGAGTTTGATGTTGTTGTTCCAAGCAACTCGTTCTGGGTGATGGGCGATAACCGCAGCAACTCAGAGGATTCCAGATACCACCCGAATACACCGGGCCGTGGCTTTGTAGCTAAAGAATATGTGGTTGGCAGAGCCTTTGTTGTTTCGTGGCCGTTCAGCCACTTCGCCTGGCTAGATAATTATCCGAATGTCTTCAAAAACGTCCCCGACCCCAAGCCTTGACTTTGAGTTGAGCTTTCAAGCCCAAGGTGTTCGTTACATCATCGGCTTGGATGAGGTTGGCAGGGGTTGTATTGCAGGCGACGTTGCGGTTGGCGCAGTGCTTATCGAACTTGAAGAAGTCCCGGCTTGGCCCGCAAACCTCAAAGACAGCAAGCTACTAACTGAAAAAGCCAGGGTAGCGATCCTCCCAGAATTACAGTCTTGGGCTAAGTCACATTCAGTTGGTTTAGCAACTGTTGCCGAAATTGAGCAGCACGGCATCATCACTGCTCTATCGCTAGCTGCCGATAGGGCACTGCAGCAACTAAACACCGCCGGCATGCCAGCCGATCAAATCATGGTCATCCTTGATGGTAATCAGGACTACCTGGGGATAGATAACTTCCAGGTGGTCACCAAGGTCAAGGCTGATCAGAGCTGTGTGAGTGTGGCGGCAGCTTCGGTAATCGCCAAAGTAACCAGGGATAACCTCATGCTGGAACTGGCTAAGCAGTATCCAGGCTACGGATTGGACAGCAACAAGGGCTACGCTTCAGCTGAACACCGCCAAGCCCTGCTAAAACTGGGAACAACACCGATCCACAGGATCAGTTGGCTAACCAAGATTCTTGAGGGGTAGACTACCTAGCACATGGACGAGAACGAATTTGAAGACTACGACAGGGAAGCCGAACTTGCCCTGTTCCGTGAATACCGCAGCGTTGTTGATACTTTCCGCTACGTGATTGAAACTGAGCGCCGACTTTATCTTGCCAATGAAGTTGAGTTCAAGCGCATTGATGCTGACTCAGATTTCTACTTTGAACTAAACCTAACTGACGTCTGGGTTTGGGATATCTACCGAACCGATCGCTTTGTTAAGAATGTAAGAGTTCTAACCTTTAAAGATGTCAACATCGAAGAGCTGACCGGTAAGGCTTATGACCTACCTAAAGAACTAACTCTTGGAGACAAAGAGTAAGTTTTCAACAGATTTAGTTTCAGCTAACTAAACCAAAGATATTTTCCCGATACTTTCTCAGTGCGAGAAATCTTTGCAACCTGGTCGGTAATTTGTGAGCCTGGCGACACTCTGGCTGGCTACCTGAGGAGAGTTTTAGGCAGTCAAGAAGCTTTAGCACTAATCAATAGCCAAGCAAAAGCCAAAGATGTAATCTCAATTCTTCCTGAAGATAAGTTTCGTTCCCCGCAGTTCCTCCAAACTCTAGATGAATCTCTAGAGTGTTGGCGCAGACGGCTAAAGCTAATCAGTATCCAGGAATCCATGAAGCAGATTGAAAAACTGGATGGAACACTAATAACCCCAGAAGATGAGTACTGGCCAGTTGCACTCAGTGATCTCGGCGATGGAGCACCAACAGCACTTTGGGTTTTAGGTGATGCGAAAGTTCTTGGGGAAACTGGTTTATCGGTTATCGGTTCACGTCTAGCCAGTGATTACGGACTGGAATTGACCAGAAGCATGGTCAGATACTCAGTGAATCAGGATTGGGTAATTGTCTCAGGTGGTGCACTAGGTATCGATGCGATGGCAAGTGCTAGTGCGATTGAGAATTCGGGGAAGACCGTTGCGGTTATGGCAGGTGGTTTAGATCAGTTGTATCCCAAAGGAAACTATGAACTGTTTGAAAGAATCAGGTTGCAGGGTTGCTTGGTTTCAGAGGTAGCACCAGGAGTAAGCCCATCTAGGTGGCGGTTTCTGCAGCGCAATCGTTTGATTGCAGCATTAGGGCAGGCAACCTTGGTGGTTGAAGCAGGTTTTCGATCCGGCTCTATCAATACAGCAGGTCACGCCAATGAAATAGGCAGACCAGTCGGTGCGGTGCCAGGAAGGATAGATTCGGTTCGATCAGCTGGATGTCACCGTCTTATTCGCGAAGGTAGAGCAGAACTAATCGCCACCCCGGGTCACCTTATGGAACTTATGGGAAACGCAGGTGAGTTAGATGAACCAATCAGTTCGCTGAGTGCCAATCAGAAACGAGCCATGGATGCTCTAGGTTTCGCTGCTCTCTCAGTAGAGCAGGTTGCAGTCAGCGCTGGGATGACCTTGCAGGAAACTGAACAGTCACTTCATTCACTGGTTAGTTCAAATTTGGTCCAGCAAACATCTCTCGGTTGGCGGAAACAATGATTAGCCTTTACATATGCCTGCCGATTGGAATGAACTAACTAAGCGTTTCGCTGATAGTTTGACCAACCTGAAAGGTTATTCGAAGAACACCGTCAAGAGCTATCTAATCGACGTGAAAGATCTCGGAGACTTTTTAGACCAACAAAAAGTGCAGTCAATCAAAGATCTTGACTTAGCGCTGCTCAGACAGTGGCTTTGGGAAGTTAGCCAGAGGGATGCGGCAAATAGCACGCTTGCAAGAAAGAGTGCTGCTATTCGTTCCTTCACCGCTTGGGCTTTAGCTGAAGGTCTCATCGAAGCAGACCCAGGTCAACGACTTAAGTCACCGAAGGCCTCTAGACATCTGCCTAAAGTGGTTGCCAAAGCATCACTTGAGGACATTTTCACTCACCTGAAAACTCTGGCTGAATCTGGTGAACCTGCAGCTATTCGTGATCGTCTAGTTTTTGAGATGCTGTATGCCACAGGTTGTCGTGTTAGCGAATTGTGTGGCTTAAATATTCTTTCGGTAGATTTGGGAAGAAACATCATTCGAGTGATGGGTAAAGGTTCTAAGGAACGAGTGGTTCCATTTGGCCTACCAGCCAAAGATGCCTTGGATGCTTACCTTGCTATCCGATCTGGATTCAAACCTGCTAGCGGTGAGACAGCACTGCTTCTGAACTCAAAGGGCAAACGACTTGGAGTCCGAGCTGTTTACCAACTGGTTGCTGGGCTATTAGCCGAAACCCCAACCGGAGCCTCAGGACCACACACGCTTCGGCACACAGCAGCCACCCACCTACTTGATGGTGGAGCAGATCTTCGAGCAGTTCAAGAACTTTTAGGTCACGCCAGTTTGGGCACCACACAGATCTATACCCACGTATCGGTTGAACGTCTGCGTGAAGGCTATAAGAACGCTCATCCAAGAGCTTAGGGCAGTAACCTCGATGGACTCATTCCATTGATGAAAAGCTCAGGGGATAGGTAACCCTGTTGGTTTCTCACTCCGAAGTGAAGACAAAAATCACAGTGCCAATTATATTCAGTTGCGATTTGGCAGAGGGTTCCAATCAACTGTCCCTGGGTAACTGTCTGACCTTCTCTAAGAGTTGAACAGACTGGTTCAAGGCTCACCTTCTTATCGCCGAACTCGATGGTTATCAGTTCTCGAAAGCCAACCTGCCCGGCAAAGCTAACTAGGCCGCTGACCGGAGCTAAAACTTCTTGGTCCAGGTAGCCCTGCAGGTCGATGCCACGGTGACCAGGAGAGTACTCGCTTTCAGGGGCTCTGTAGTCGTTGATCACTATTGCTGTAGTGAAGGGGTAGATCATCGCCTCTGGGTATGGGCTGGATATTTGGCTTAGAACTAGGGATATGGCGGCTATTTGGGGGAGCATTTAGCCATTATCGGTTGGTTAGTTTTTGGTTAGTTGGTTTTTGGGTTGGGGGTGGAAAGGCCTGAAACACGCTGGTATGCTTGTGGAAGCGGTAAGTCCCGCAAAATCCAAAGGTTTTTCTTTAGGTTTTCGCGCGCTTATCGACTTCGCGTGTTGAACAACAATCGATAGTCGGTCCCAATTCGTTGGGTTTATTGATTGCAACACCAGGGGTTGGAACAACCGTTCACAACCATCAACTGACCGACGCACCAGTGCGTCAAAAGGAGATACTGCCATGGCAGTAGTAACAACCCGCCAGCTGCTAGACAGCGGTGTTCACTTTGGTCACCAGACACGTCGCTGGAACCCAAAGATGAAGAGATACATCCTGACTGACAGATCAGGTATTTACATCATTGACTTACAGAAGTCACTTACCTACATCGACAAGGCTTACGAGTTCACCCGCGACATTGTCGCCCACGGTGGAACCATCTTGTTTGTTGGAACCAAGAAGCAGGCTCAGGAAGCTATCGCAACCGAAGCTCAGCGTGTTGGTATGCCATACATCAACGAGCGTTGGTTGGGTGGTCTACTAACTAACTTCTCAACAGTTTCTAAGCGTCTTGCACGTTTGAAGGAACTAGAAGTTATGGACTTCAAGGACACCAAGAAGTCTGGATACACCAAGAAGGAACTTCTTATTCTTTCTCGTGAGAAGACCAAGCTAGAGAAGACTCTAGGTGGAGTTCGTAACATGAGCAAGACTCCTTCAGCTATCTGGGTGGTTGACACCATCAAGGAGCACCTGGCTATTACTGAAGCTAAGAAGCTTGGTATTCCAGTTATCGGAATTCTAGACACCAACTGTGATCCAGATGAAGTAACCATCGGTATTCCAGGTAACGATGATGCTATTCGTTCAGTTCACCTACTAACCCGCGTTATTGCTGATGCAGTAGCAGAGGGTCTAAAGAAGAAGCACTCTAAGCCAGAAGAGGTTCAGCCTCTAGCTGACTGGGAGAAGGAACTTCTAGAATCAGCAGCAGCTCAAGCAGAGCCAGCTGCAGCAGAAGCTAAGACAGAAGAGACCGCAAAGGAAGCAGAGTAATGGCTAACTACACAGCAGCAGATGTAAAGACTCTTCGCGAGCGCTCCGGCGCTGGCATGATGGACTGCAAGTCAGCTCTTGATGAGGCTAATGGCGATCTAGACAAGGCGATGGAAGTTCTAAGACTTAAAGGTCTTAAGGGCGTAACCAAGCGTGAAGGTCGCACCACCAGCAACGGTATCGTTATTGCTCGCGTTCACGCAGGCAAGGGTTACCTAGTTGAGTTGGCTTGTGAGACTGACTTCGTTGCTAAGGCTGACAAGTTCGTAGCTCTTGGCGACATGATTGCTGATGCTATTGCCGCAGCCGGTGCTGACACTCTAGAAGCAGCTCTTGCTGCTCCTGCTGGTAGCAAGACCGTTGCTGATGCAATCACCGACGAAGCTGCAATCATGGGTGAGAAGGTTGAACTTCGCCGCCTGGCAGTTGTTGCTGACGATAACATCGATGCTTACCTTCACCGCACCTCAAAGGACCTACCTCCTCAGGTTGGTGTTTTGGTTGCCTTCAAGGGAGCAGACGTTGAGACCGCTCACGATGTTGCAGTACACATCGCAGCTTTCAGCCCAACCTACCTAACTTCTGAAGATGTTCCAGCTAACATCGTTGAGACCGAGCGCCGCATTGCTATGGAGACTGCTCGCAACGAGGGTAAGCCTGAGGCAGCTTTGGAGAAGATCGTTGAAGGTCGCGTTAAGGGATTCTTCAAGGAGAACTGCCTAATGGAGCAGGACTTCGCTAAGGACAACAAGGTTAGCGTTGGCAAGGTTCTAGAGCAGCACGGTCTAACCGTTTCTGCATTCGCTAGATTCCGCGTCGGTGCATAAATAAAGTTTCAAAACTAGGGTTTGGCTCGGTCTTAGGACCGGGCCTTTTCCTTAGTCCAGAGCCTAAACTAGAGGTAATAAAGGTCTTTGAGAGGGATAGCCATGCCATCAACTCCACGTCGTGTCTTGTTGAAACTTTCCGGTGAAGCTTTCGGTGGGGGAAAACTGGGAGTTAACCCAGACATCGTTTCAGCCATTGCCAGTGAAATTGCCGAGGCAGCTAAGAAGGTTGAAATAGCCATCGTTGTTGGTGGTGGTAACTTCTTCCGCGGTGCCGAACTATCGCAACGAGGTATGGATCGAGCTCGTGCCGACTACATGGGTATGTTGGGAACCGTTATGAATGCACTAGCACTGCAGGACTTCCTGGAGCAGGCTGGTTGCGACACTAGAGTTCAGTCAGCTATCTCAATGGCTCAGGTAACCGAGCCATACATCCCACTTCGTGCCATCCGTCACATGCAGAAAGGTCGCGTAGTGATCTTTGGTGCCGGTGCTGGCCTTCCATACTTCTCCACCGATACTGTTGCTGCTCAACGAGCACTAGAAATTCACGCTAAGGAAGTTCTGGTTGCGAAGAATGGTGTTGACGGCGTTTACTCAGCTGATCCAAAGAAAGATCCAAAGGCTAAGAAACTTGATGAGCTAACCTACCAGGAGGCTCTGGTGAAGAAGCTGAAAGTGGTTGACTCAACTGCGTTTAGTCTTTGCATGGATAACAACATTCCAATGGTGGTCTTTGGTATGCAGCCGGAAGGTAACATTACTAAAGCGCTTCTGGGTAAGAAGATTGGTACCAGGGTTAGCGCCTAAGGAGAAAAAATGATTAACGATATTCTTGCAACTGCCACCGAGAAGATGGGTAAGGCAGTTGAGTCGGCTAAGGAAGACTTCGCAACTATTAGAAGCGGCAGAGCAAACCCTGCGCTCTTTCAGAAACTAATGATTGATTACTACGGAACACCAACAGCACTCTCATCACTTGGTTCGATTGCTAATCCTGAGGCTAGAACCATTGTGGTTACCCCTTATGACAAGGGGGCATTAGCCGCCATTGAGAAGGCAATCAGAGACATGCCCAACCTTGGTGCTAACCCGACCAATGATGGCAACCTAATTCGTGTTTCACTTCCAGAACTAACTGAAGAGCGGCGCAAAGACTACGTAAAGATTGTTAGGAACAAGGCAGAAGATCACAGAGTCGCTGTTCGTAACGTACGCCGCAAGGCGAAGGATGAGCTTGATGCTCTGAAGAAGGATGGACTCGCTGGGGACGACGATCTTTCTAGAGCCGAAAAAGAGCTCGAAGCGGTAACCAAAACTCATGTTGATAACATCGATGAGGCTTTGAAGCGTAAAGAAGCAGAGCTGCTCGAGGTTTAACCTTGACTAACGCTGAAACTAAAGGCAGGTCGCTTTCCCAGTCAGTGATCTATGGGTTACTTCTCGCTGGAGCATTTCTAGTTTCAGTTTTGATTGTTAATGAACTATTCATTGCTCTGATTGCGGTTGGTTGCGCAGCCGGGGCATGGGAGCTTTCAGCTGCGCTCCGCCAGAAGAACTGGCACGTTCCTAGAGTTCCATTAGCGATCGGTTCAGCTTTGGTAATGCCACTGACCTATTACGGTGGGGAGCGGGTTCAGTGGCTTGGAGTTTTAGCTATTGTTGCAGCCATCATGATTTGGCGTGGAGTTGAGTTAATAATTCAGCGAGCTTCGCTGGAAAGAACTTTCGCGGAAATCATCAGAGACTTCTCTGCCACTGCATTCGTCGTAATTTACATTCCTCTGACCATGAGCTTTGCTGCGTTACTTATGCGTGAACCAGCCCATGGCGGTCACGTCGCGGGTAAGTACTGGGTTATTGTGGTGGTCACCACCGTTATTCTGATTGACAGCAGCGCATATCTATTTGGTCGAAAAATCGGTAAGACTCCGATGCTTCCCAAGGTTAGTCCCAAAAAGAGTTGGGAAGGCTTTGCAGTTTCAGTGCTCTTTGCGATAGCCAGCACCTTGATTCAAACTCCCTGGTTATTAAAGCTCCCTTGGTGGTTTGCCTTCGTTATCGCAGCTGTAGTTCTAATGTCGGCTGTCTTAGGTGATTTTGCAGAATCACTGATTAAGCGTGACCTTGGGGTAAAAGACATGTCCAGCGCAATACCTGGACACGGTGGAATTATGGACCGACTTGACTCGATGCTACCTGCCTGCCTCAGTGGCTATATGCTGATGGTATTCGCAGTTAGGTTCATGTAATCGTGTCAGATAAGTTTCCCAGAGCTAAAAAGCTTGGCTACTCAGTAGAGCAGGTCGAGGAATTTCTCACACACGCAAGGTTGCAGTATCTAGATCCCAGCCAGAGCAAAATGGATGTAAAGACCATTAGGGCTACTCGGTTCGACCTAGCTAAGAATGGTTACAGTATTTCGGTGGTTGATTCAGCCATCGAAAAACTTGAGGACGTGTTTGCTCAACGAGAGCTAGAAAACCGTTTCGGAACTTTGGGTTATAGTTCTTTCCAAGTCGAAACCAACGAGCTTCGTGACTTGCTGCTAAGCAGGGTTGAACGCAAAAAAGGTAAACGTTTCGCTAGGCGATTCTGGCCACTGCGGGGTTACAGCAGAAGACAGGTTGATTCCCTCTGTTCCCTCTTAGCAAATCATCTAAACCAAAGTAGCCCTTTGGTACTCAGAGATGTAAGACTTACAGTGTTCAAACCGAAACGGGGTGGCTATGCGGAGTTTCAAGTCGATGCTTTCATTGACCGCATTGTTGAACTTCTTCAGCGCGAAAGTATTCTCCACCAAACTAATAGCTAGCCTGCTCAGTCTCGGTCTAGTTCTTTCCCTCGCTCCAGAGAGCATTGCTGTCGCGGCTATGCCTAAAGCGACAACCATTTTGGCCAAACTAGCCATCAAAGGTAGAGCCCCCAAGACCGGTTATGACCGAGCGTTATTTAGCGATGGCTGGGGAGACATAGGCAACTGTGATACTCGAAACTACATCTTGGCAAGAGATCTAAAGAGCATCACCTGGCGGACATCGCCTGACTGTACTGTTGCCACTGGCATACTAAAAGACCCATACACCGGCAAAGTGATTAACTTTGTCAGAGGAGTGGGAACCAGTAATGCAGTTCAGATCGATCATGTGGTAGCAGTAAGTGACGCGTGGCAAAAAGGTGCCCAGAAACTAACTTCAGTTCAGCGTTACAACTTCTATAACGATCCACTGAATCTTTTGGCAGTTGATGGCCCAACCAACGGACAGAAGAGCGACAGTGACGCAGCCAGCTGGCTTCCACCACAAAAATCTTTCCGCTGTTCCTACGTTGCAAGGCAGATTGCTGTGAAATACAAGTATCGGCTATGGGTTACCCAAGCTGAGCGCGATGCCATGGCTAGGGTGCTGAAAACCTGTCCAACTAAGCTCATTCCAGCCGGCTAATTCATTGACCCTTCGGGTAAACTTGACCTGTTAGGCGGTCCATCATGGGTAGATACGAGTTAGTCAAACCGACTCTTCGTAAACGCCTACTCAGCAAGGTTGTCGGGGACCGCAAGATTGATTTTTCTCTCGGTCAGAAGCTCAGGTCGATTACTTTTAGCCTCTTGGCGTTCATGTTTGCTGGAAGCTATGCCATGGTGACCGTTGTTGATCCTTACGGCGGGGCTCTTTCTAGCGCATACGCATTCGAATTTGATGATTCTGCCGATGCGCAAAGTTATGACTATTACAGTCAGCTCAAGGTTAGTTTTGCCCGTGAAGGCTGGAAAATCGTTACTGGCGATGAAGCCGCGGCCATCTATGTTGCCGACGCCGAGACTCCAGCAACAGGAACCGTGAAGGAGTTTGCCTACTCACTGGTGATTTCCTACGGTTGGGGTAGAGATCAGTATTCCTGCCTGGTTGCTCTTTGGGAGCGTGAATCTAACTGGCGTTGGAATGCTTTCAACAAGTCTTCCGGTGCTTACGGTATCCCGCAGTCCCTTCCGGCTGCCAAGATGGCTGAGATGGGTGCGGACTGGCAGACCAACCCGGAGACTCAGATTCGCTGGGGCGTAAACTACATTAAACATCGCTACGGAGCCCCCTGCGGAGCCATGGCTCATTCGAACAAGTTCAATTGGTACTGATATGCCCAGAAACAACCGACCTAAAGGCTTCAAGGGTGGCTCTGATGATGACGAGCCAATCGACATCGCCCGATTGCGCGAAGGTATTGCCCGCACCGAATACAAAAACGGTGTCGAGTTTACGGTTCAAACTACAGCTGGTAAGAATGCCGAGGCTGATAAACGTTGGATTTGTCCTGGTTGCCAAATCACCTTTGGTCCAGGCATCTCGCACGTAGTGGTGTGGGAAACGGCGCTGGGAGCGGGCAATCGTCGACACTTCCATAATGTTTGCTGGAAGAAATTCCAAGGCAGACTATTTTGAACCAAATAGAAATTCGTTCAGCTATTGAACTTCCGTCTAGGCGTGAGCCAGTAACCCTGCTGACCCAGGACAACCTCAAACTGGTTGCTGAATTAGCGCTTCCCGTGGCAAACGATCCGGTTGCGACTTTAGTGATGCTTCACCCACTGCCAACCGCAGGTGGTTTCATGGATTCACATATCTATCGCAAAGCAGCCAACCGACTTCCGGCTCTAGCTGATCTGGCCGTCCTAAGGTTCAACACCAGAGGAACCGAGTCCCCTCACGGAAAATCGGAGGGAGAGTTTGATGGTGGAAAGTTGGAAAAGTTTGATGTTACCGCTGCCGTGGAATTTGCTCTCAGCCGCGGGCTTCCCAACATCTATTTAGTCGGCTGGTCATTTGGAACAGAGCTGGCTTTGAAATATGGGCCGGAACTGGATGTCTTGGGAGCAATCCTGCTCTCCCCACCGCTGCATCGAACCAGTGCTGAGGAACTTTTGGCTTGGAATAGCGTAACTAAACGACTGGTTGCGCTGATACCTGAACACGATGACTACCTGAAACCGGCTGAAGCTGCGACTAGGTTCGCAATGCTTGAGAACATAGAACTCATTAACGTTGCCGGGGCCAAGCACCTTTGGGTAGGCGAATCGGCTACCAAGCGCGTGTTGAATGAAATAGTTGCGGTTGCTAACCCTCAGAAGAACCCGTTACCGGATTACTTCTTATTCTGATGGGGAACCCAGACCTCACGAATAACCAGCAGTAGGGTAGCTGCAACTGGGATTGCTAGCAGTGAACCCAAGATTCCAAGCAGTGCTCCACCGGTTAGAGCGGCCACCACAACCAAGGCAGCTGGAACGTTTACCGCTCTGGTCATGATGCGAGGAGCGATGATGAAGCCTTCGATCTGGGTATAGATGAGGACTGCAATGGCAACTCCCAGCGTCACATCCGAAGGCATGGTTGCAGCCGTGACCAGGATCACGATGGAAGCTCCGGAGAGTGAACCAATAATTGGAATTAGAACAAAGAGGAAGTCAATAAAGGCTAAGACCACGGCAAACTCAACACCGGCAATCAGCAACACGATGAAGACGATTGAAGCGTTAATCGAGGCAACAACTACCTGACCCATAACGTAGCGACCCACCGATGAGATGACCTGATCAACAATCAGGGTGACTTTCTTACGCCCTGTCTTTGGGGCAAGGTTGATTAGCACAGATTTGATTGAGTGCAGCGAGCTCATGAAGTAGAGAGTCAAAATGCAAACAGTTAAAAAGGCTATGGTGCCGTTGAATAGTGTGATGCCAACCTGAACTACTCCACCTAAAAGATTTGGCCAGTTCTTGCTATCGACCAGGTAAGCCCCAGAGCTGTTGACGGCCTGCGAAATCGTTCCGCCGAAGCGAGTGTCAATTGATTTCACCCATGGTAAGTCCAAGAAACCTTTGAGCAGATCCGGCAGATGTCTAATGAAAGCGCTGGTCTCAGAAATAAGTGGCGGAATGATGACAACTATTACTGAGGCAACCAGAGCTAAAAGTCCAAGAGCTACGATGCTGATTGCCAGACCACGGCGTTTTACTCTCTTTTGCAGCAGTTGAATCAGCGGTTCAAGTCCCAGAGCGATAAAGAGTGCGGTGATGATTGAGGTGATAATGCTGGCAATGGAAATAAGTGCATTGCCCATGGCCAGAGCAGTCAGTACTCCAAGACCTCCCAGTAAACCGATTTGGTAGGCGTGACTGACTCTGATGTTGGTTGGCGCAGGCATGACTGGCTCCTTAGCTGGTTAGACGTCTCTCTTAATTTGATCAATAACCTGTTTCAGGTTATCTAGGTAAACCACGATGCTTTCCTTTTCGTGCGAGAGTTTTCGCTCAGCAGCTTCAAGCTGCTGCAACCTGTTGGCAACCTTGGTCTGGGTGCTCGATAGGAGTGCCCTTGCCTCAATTTCGGCGTTGGCGATAATTTGGTCGGCTTTGGCTCTGGCTTCCTCGGTGGTTGACTTGTTGATTGACTTTGCTCCAGCTTCAAGAGTCTCAGCTTCAAGTCTTGCTGCAGCTACCCGGTTCAGTGCTGTTGAAATTTGGGCATTGGCATCATCCAAATATTTTTGGGTTTGGGCAACGGCTTCTTGATATTTGCGTTGATACTCAGCTTCTGCTTCTGCTCGTCTGGCGGTCAACTCGAGGTTTAGATCAATTCTTGCCTGTTCACTGAATACAGCGTCCTTGAGGCTGGCTTCCATCGGCTGGGTTAGTTGCCGTTCAACAATTAGTCGTCTTTCGGCGATAGCTCGTTCGGCTTCGCTCTGTCTCACTTCGATTTCCCGTTTAGCGCTGGCCCGCATTTTGGCAACTTCAGTGCTAATTGCGCCCCTGATCGCTCCGGCTTCACGCACAGCCTCGTCAACTAGTCGTTCGGCTTCTAACCGAGCTTTAGCCATAGTCTCGTCGTAGTCTGCCTTAGCCGAATTGATAATACGATCTGCTCTTCGGCTAGCCTCAGCTACTAGTTCGTCATAGTATTCCTGGCCGTCGGCCTTCTTTTGCTCTACTTCGCTAGCTACCGAGTTCATAATGGCAGCCCGCTCGGATTCAGCGTCAGCTACCAGGCGGATTGCCAGTTCTTCGGCTGTGGCGAGGATTTGGGCGGCTTTGGCTCCGACTCCTGCATAACTGGGGTTCTGGTTCTCAGCCAGGGTTGCTTCAAGCTCAATCAGCCGGTTTTGGGCTTCCCGCAACTCGGCTGCCAACTGGTTATTCAGGTTGGTTAGGTTGATTATTTCCCTGCGGAAGTCGCGAACAGCGTCATCTACGGCTGCCCGGTCATAACCGCGCATAGCCTGGGGGAATTCACTCTCTTCGGCTGCCAAAAGGCTCTCCTCGGGGCTTCGGTAGAATAGACGAGTTGTCGTTTACCCCCTAAGTTTAGCCCGAAAGGAGCCCCGTGAGGTTTGTTATTGCGACCGTGCTCCTAGTCGTATCGGCTGTTTCCGTGGCTATGGGGTTCATCCTGAAGGGCCCATTTGAGGCCAGCAACTACCATGAGGTCAGCTTCAAGGTTGATTCACCTTACTCATACGTGGTCATTCCGCACGAAACCCTGAAGACCTACCAGGGTGAGATTTCGGTCCAGGCTGAAGGCACCAAACAGATCTTCTATGCCGATGCCAGGGATCGTGACATCCAAGACTGGATCGGAACGTCCAACTTTGTCAGGCTGAATCTAAACCCGAGTACTAAAGAACCGGACATCACCCAGATCACTGCTGGCGGCGATAACGCTAACCCAGAGGGCAGCGACATGTGGCGAACAGCCATCAAGGTCAAAAATTCCCTTCTGACTCAGGTGAACATGTTTGATGACACCGCTGTGTTACTTGCCAGTGACGGTTTAGCTCATGCACCTGGGGATATCACTCTCAAGTGGCAGGTGGCTAACATCATCAACTGGCCATTCATCCTAATCTTTGGTGGTTTAGGGCTTTTGCTGGTCGCTCTGATTGTCAACTACCTGGCCTTCCGCCATGTCAGAAAACTCCGCGGACCTAAACGGCGCATACCGAAAGCTCCTAAGGGACCTAAGTACCGTAAGCGCATTCGCCCGGACGTTCCGGTGCGTGGCAGGAGAAGCCTGCGAAGAAATATGGCTTTAGCGCCGGCCTCGCTCCTTACCTGGACTTTGCTAACTGGTTGCACCAGCCCAAGCACTGCTGATGAGCAAGCTCAGACTGCCTATGAAAAGGTAAATGTAGTTCTCACCGACGCTCAACTTCAGAGAGTTGTTCGTGAAGTCTCCGCAACAGTTAAGCAGGCCGACAGTAATCGTAACGAATCGCTTTTGATCACCCGGGTTGCTGGCCCTGCTCTTGAAACCAGGAAAGTTCAATATCTGCTGCAGGTAAAGAGTAAGAAGATTCCTAAGCTGCCGGATATTGTTGCCAACCCAATAACAGTTGCCTTGCCAATGAGTCTGCCGGATGAGAGTCTTGGCTGGCAGCCTAGAACTCTCATGGTGGTTACCAAATCAGATTCCACCACTCGTGCCCCACAGATGCTTGTGTTGCAGCAGGAAAGCCCAAGAGAGAACTACCGACTCTGGTACCTAATTGATCTGCTGCCAACTGCTAACTTCCCCAAGGTGGCCGCGCAAGAGGTAGGGTCAATTCCGATAGCTGCCGACAACGCCTATTTGAGCACCAAACTAACTAGCATCCCGTTCAAATATGGAAATACTTTGAACAATGGTGTTGAAGGTAAATACGCAAATGACTTTGATCTGAGTTCAGATAAGTTCTACGCTGCGGTTTCGGAATACCAAACACAACAGAAGGAAGACCTCAAGAAGGTTAAAGTGGCAATCAAGTTCGTACATACCCTTGGTAATCCGAACATCATCGGCATGTCAACCGTGGACGGTGGTGGACTGGTGGCTTTGGCCATGAACGATACCTCAGTAATTAAGCCGCTGGTGCGCGGTTCCGCCGTTTCAGTAACCCAAACCGACCACAAGATTTTGCTTGGTGCGCCTGGCTCATCAACCGGACTAAATATTGTTTATGAAAACATGATGCTCTTCTATGTTCCAGTTGCTGGCTCTAACGAGAAGATTCGCTTGGTCGGTGCATCCCAGGGCATCCTTAGTGTGAAGGCACTCAATTGAGCGACATGAGTTCATCCTTCAGGGGAGCAGCTGACCTGTCTGGCCTAGCCAACAAGGTGATGAAAGAAAAACTTGACCCAGCTGCCAGCCAAGGTTTGCAAGTACCAGCTCTAGTAATTGACCTAGACGAAGCAATGGTCCGCTCGGTAGTTCAGATTTCGGCAACTGTTCCTGTGATTCTATGCTTCTACGACAACAGCAACCAGACCAGCCTGAATTTAACTAGCAAACTAGAAAAGCTGGTGCTCGAAGCAAACGGCAGTTGGTTCCTTGCCAAGGTTGACCTGGTAGCACAACCTAAATTAGCTACCGCCTTCGGAGTTGAATTAGCCGGAACAGTTGCCATGATTCTTTCCGGGCAACCACAACCGCTATTCCAAGGCGATCAGAGTGAAGCCGATCTAAAGACGTTCCTGGATCGTTTGATTCAGTTAGCCGCAGAGCAGGGCATCAACGGGAAGCTAGTCGTAAAAGGTGAAGTGACCGAGCCGCAGATTCAATTGAGTCCTGCTGAGCAGGAGGCGCTCGATGCCATGGACCGCGGCGAATACGACCAAGCTGTATCCATTTATGAAAGAGAACTGGTCAACAACCCTAACAACGAAGTCTTGATTGAACGTTTAGCCCAAATTAAATTAGTTGCCAGAACCATCAAAATGGACATTGAAGCGGAGCTAGCAGTAGAACCGACCAATACTGATCAGGCTATTCGCAAGGCTGACGCTTACCTCGCTATCGGTGATAGTGAATCGGCTTTCGGAACTCTCCTTAACTTTTTTGATAAGACCACCGAAACAAAGCCGTTGGTGGATCATCTGCTGGAACTTTTTAAAGTTGCCGGCAAGTCTCACCCAGCTGTAATCGCAGCTCGAAAGCTACTAGCTGTAAAGATGTTCTAAAGATGGTTGTTTATCTGGACTACGCTGCCACCACACCGATACGTGACGAGGTGCTCGATTGCTACGTCCACTACATGCGTGAATTAGGTAACCCTAGCAGTGTCCACAGTTCTGGTCAGGCTGTTCGACAGGCCCTTGAGGAAGCTAGAGAGTCCTTAGCTAAAAGTATTGATTGCAACCGCAACGAAATTATCTTCACCGCCGGTGGAACCGAAAGCAACAACATGGCGGTTAAGGGCCTCTACTGGCAGCGCAATCAAGAAGACTCTGCACGAAAAGTTATCATCTCAGCCGGGACAGAACACCACGCAGTTATCGACCCAATCGAATGGCTGGAAAAGCATGATGGGGCAGAGGTTCTTTGGCTAAAGGTAGATAGCGATGGGGTAGTCGATCTTGATCAGCTAGAGAACTTCCTGCACAATCGGCACGCTGAAGTGGCTCTAATTAGTTTGATGTGGGCGAACAATGAAACCGGTGTAATTACCGATATTAAGCGAGTAACAGAATTGGCTTCTAGATACTCCATTCCGGTTCACTCTGATGCGGTCGCAACTTTTGGTCATCTACCAATTTCTTTCAAAGATTCAGGCTTAGCTTCGCTTAGCATCTCTGCCCACAAAGTTGGTGGACCGGTAGGAGTGGGAGCCCTGGTAGTTGCCAGAGCTACAAAAATGGTCTCCTTGATTCACGGTGGTGGTCAGGAGAGGGGGCTTCGCTCTGGGACTATGAACGCCCCGGCGGCTAAAGCTTTTGCTCTTGCAGCAGAAATTGCCGTCAGTGAACTCAATCGTGAAATGCAAAGAGTTGAAGAGCTGAGAAACTACCTTGTTGAGCAGGTTCTGCTTCTCACCGATGTCGCTCAGCACACCGCGAGCAATTCCCAGCGATTGCCTAACAACGCTCACTTTATTTTCCGTGGCTGCTCGGGAGATTCACTACTCTTCCTACTTGATCAGCAGGGCATCTCGGTTTCTACCGGTTCAGCCTGTCAGGCTGGAGTAAATGGCCCCTCGCATGTTCTAATTGCTATGGGTAGTTCAGAAGCTGATGCTAATGGTTGTCTGCGCATGACTCTGGGAAACAACAGCACTAAAGAAGATGTTGATGCGCTGCTGGCAGCCCTACCAAGTGCTTTGGTGGCAGCACTCAAAGCGGGATTACCATCTAAGGAGCCGAAGTGAAAGTTCTAGCAGCCATGAGTGGTGGCGTTGACAGCGCTGTTGCTGCAGCTCGCGCTGTCGAAGCTGGTCACGAGGTTGTCGGGGTCCATCTTGCTCTTTCACGCATGCCTGGCACACTGCGAACAGGTTCCAGAGGTTGCTGCACCATTGAGGACAGTATGGATGCCCAGCGTGCTGCCAACCTAATTGGGATACCTTTCTATGTCTGGGACTTCAGTGAGAGATTCAAGCTTGATGTCGTTGATGATTTCATCAGCGAATATCAATCAGGTAGAACCCCAAATCCGTGCATGCGTTGTAATGAAAGAATTAAGTTCGCTGCCCTTTTAGAAAAAGGATTAGCTCTCGGTTTTGATGCTGTTTGCACTGGGCACTATGCCAGCATTATTCCTGATGCCGAAGGCAACCTGGAACTGCATCGATCCGAGGCGCTGGCTAAGGATCAGAGTTACGTGCTCGGAGTGCTAACCGAAGAGCAGCTAAAGCACTCAATGTTTCCCCTGGGACACACCGCAAGTAAGGATTTGGTTAGAGCAGAAGCCGCCAGCCGAGGCTTATCAGTTGCTGCCAAACCGGATTCTTATGACATCTGCTTTATTCCTGAAGGTGACACCCAAGACTGGTTGGCCGAAAGACTAGGAAGCACTGCTGGAGAAATTGTCGATACCGAGGGTAATGTTTTGGGTAAACACCAAGGAGCTCACGGATTCACGGTAGGACAGCGCAAGGGACTGCAGTTGGGTAAACCTGCTCAAGACGGTCGCCCCAGATACGTTTTGAATGTTGATGTTTCCACTAATCGAGTAGTCGTCGGCCCCCAATCCGCTCTGGCGGTTAAAGAGGTTTCTGGAAGCAAGTTCTCGTGGTGCGGTAAGCCTAAGGACAACGCATCTGAGTTCTTTTCAGCCCACGTCCAAGTCAGAGCTCACGGGGAGCAGGTGCCATGTCAGGTTTCTGTCACCGACAAAATGGTCATCAAGCTCGAAGAGCCGATCCTGGGTGTGGCACCAGGTCAAACCGCTGTCATATACCTAGGCACCAGAGTGCTAGCCCAGACCACTATCGATGCAACCGTGTCAGCTGACGGGGTTTTTTCAACAGCTTCGGCGAGCATCAGCTAAAGCCTAAAAGCGCAATTTAGGCTAGTATCGTGCCAACTCCTGCCGAACGCTACACATTCTTAGTTGATGAGATCAACCGTCATCGCCGCTCCTACTATCAGGAGAACACAGTCCTGATCAGTGACGCTGATTATGACTCTCTGATGAAAGAGTTGGAATTACTTGAATCCAAGCATCCTGAGCTAATTACCGGTGATTCACCAACTCAGAGCGTAGGTGGAAATGTTAATGAAGCTTTCGCACCGGTGGAACACCTTGAGCGAATGTGGTCACTGGATAATGCTTTCGGTGAAGAGGAGCTAACTGCCTGGGCTAATCGTGTTGGCGCCAAACGGTTTTTGTGTGAGCTGAAGATTGATGGATTGGCAATCAACCTAAGGTATGAAAAAGGTAAGTTGGTTTCCGCTGCAACCAGAGGCGATGGAGTCGTTGGTGAGGACGTCACCAATAACGTTAGAACCATCAAACAGATCCCACAGACCCTAAAAGGTAAGAACATTCCTGACTCGGTTGAAATTAGGGGCGAGATTTTCTTTGCGGTAGCTGACTTTAACGCATTGAATGCTGGGTTGGTGGCTGCTGGTAAAGCTCCATTTGCCAATCCAAGAAATTCAGCCAGTGGGTCACTGAGGCAGAAAGATCCAGCAGTAACTGCAACCAGGCCCCTGAAAATGCTGGTTCATGGAGTTGGCGCTTGGGCAGATGCTCCATTTAAGAACCAGAGTGAACTCTATGAACTACTGAAGAGCTGGGGTTTGCCAACTTCTGATCGCTATCAGGTGGTTGATTCAGTTGCCGAAGTACTTAAATACATTAAGAATTTCCAGGAGCATCGGCACGACCTGGAACATGAAATTGATGGCGTGGTGGTCAAAGTTGACTCACTTGCCGAGCAAAAGAGCCTTGGCTTTACCGCAAGAGCGCCACGTTGGGCCATCGCTTATAAGTATCCTCCCGAGCAGGTAAACACCAAGCTGGTCGACATTAGAGTTTCTATCGGCAGGACCGGTAGGGCTACACCATATGCCGTCGTTGAACCGGTGAAGGTTGCTGGCTCAACAATTGAGTTTGCCACCTTGCATAACCAGGATGTGGTCAAAGCCAAAGGTGTGCTGATTGGGGACACCGTGGTGATTCGCAAGGCTGGCGATGTAATTCCAGAGATCTTGGGTCCAGTAGTTGAGTTGCGTACCGGTAAGGAAAAAGCCTTCGTGATGCCTACTAACTGTCCTGACTGTGGCGCTAAGTTAGCCCCAGCAAGCCAGGGAGATGTTGACCTTCGTTGCCAGAACGCCGAGAAGTGTCCAGCGCAGTTACGTGAACGCGTTGCATACATTGGCTCTAGGGGAGTGCTGGACATTGAAGCGCTCGGCTATGTGGCTGCGGTAGCCCTTACTCAACCGGTTGATCCAAAGACTGCGCCACTCAAATCAGAAGCTGACCTATTCAATCTCAAGATGGATCAACTGTTACCAATTCAGGCCTATGTGTTGGATCCGGATACTGGACTTCCAAAACTTGATGAGGAGGGTAAGCCTAAGGTTGTCTCTTTCTTCAGCAAGATTGAAAAGAAAGAAATCGTTCCTGCTGAAGTTGCGATCAAACTGCTTGCCAATATTGAAGAGGCCAAGACTCGACCACTGTGGCGAATACTGGTTGCACTTTCAATCCGACATGTTGGTCCGGTTGCCGCCAGGTCGCTGGCTAATCACTTTGGTTCACTCGACCGAATATTTGCCGCTACGGAAGAAGAGCTTGCTCAGGTTGATGGGGTCGGACCTATTTTGGCTAAATCGCTGAAGGATTGGATAGCTCTCGACTGGCACAAAAACCTAATCGAGGCATGGCGTAAGTCAGGGGTCTTGCTGGAAATACCAGATCACCAGGGTCCTGGCAGTAATCAGGGTAATGCTGGAGTATTTTCTGGGTTGAGCATTGTGGTAACAGGAACACTGCAAAATTACACCCGTGAACAGATTGAGGAAATTATTATCACCAACGGAGGCAAAGCTGCCTCAAGTGTAAGCAAGAACACTGCGTTTGTAGTTGCTGGGGCTAACGCCGGTTCGAAATTGGCTAAAGCCGAATCACTGAATGTTCCAGTTATCAGCGAAGAAGACTTTGCTAAGAAACTAACTAGTTAGTTTCGTTATTTTCTACCTCGTCAACTGAAACCATGCTTTCGGTTGACATCAACTTGCCCATTGAATCTAGGAAGTCGGCGACTTCTTCGCGTTCCTCAGATAGCTTGTTCATGCGCTCTCTGGCGTCCTTGATAGCATTCTCCGCGTAGCCCTGAGCCTTTCTTGAAAGCATTTCGGCACGACGACGGGACTGGTTGATTAGGTTAGTTGCTCGACGCTGAGAATCTTCCAGAATTTCATCACGGTTGTTACGTGCATCTCTAGAGACGCGCTCAGCTTCGGCAAGAATCTCAGCAGCTCTCGCTGAAGACTCAGCCAAGTTACGATTTGCTTCTTCGGTGACCGCTTGAGCCTGGGCAACAGCAGCTTGGTAAATACGTAGAGCTTCCTGTTCTGCCTCGTCACGTTTAGCTTTTAGTTCTGCTTCAAGGTCAACTCTTGCCTGAGCGGTGCGCTGGCTTAGCTCAGCAGCGTGAGCTCTGGCTTCTTCGGTTTCGCGGTGAACTTGAGCACGAAGTTCGGCTGCGTAGCGCTCACCATCAGACTTGATAGCCCCTGCTTCACGTTGAGCAGTTTGAATCTTTTCGTTAGCTTCGGATAGCGCTGCAGCGGCTGAGTTAAGCATTTCGCCGTGACGACGGTCTGCCTCAAGACGGGCTTCTTCCATCTTTATTTCAGCTTCTTGGACTACTCGATCTGCTTTATCTTTGGCGTTGCGCTTTAGAAGGTCAACTTCACCTTTAGCTTCTTCACGAATACGAAGAGCATCCTGACCTGCATCAGCAATCATTTTCTTGGCTTGCTCTTCGGCAAGTCTCAGAGTCTGTTCGAATTGAGCACCGAGGGCTGCATAGCCGTTAGGCCCACCCTTCTTGACCTGCTCTTTGAGGTTTTCAACTTCGGCCTTCAGAATAGAGATTTCCCCGGCTGCCGTCTCGTTATATGAGTTGAGGTGCTCGATCTCGAGTCTCATCTCGTCCATAGCCTTGTCAACCTGATCGCGGTCATAGCCGCGCATCACAATGTCAAAGTTCTCTTCTTCAGCCATTTATGAATCTCCTGGGTATTTTTGCCTAGAAAGGCAACTATGTAAGTTTACCTAGTATTGGCAAGGCTGTCAGCCCCGATATACTTGATTTATCTAGCCCTAAGGAAACCCAGTGTCTGAAATAACCCCTGATTTGGTGCGTCATCTGGCAGGTTTGGCCCGAATTGACCTCACCGAAGCTGAATTGGTTCGGTTCACCGAACAGTTGAGCGTGATCGTTGATTCCGTAGCCAAAATCTCCAACATCATCGATGCCAACACCCCGGCTACCAGCCACCCAATCCCACTGACCAATGTTTTCCGCGAGGACGAAGTTTTGCCTTCCCTAACTCAAGCTGAAGCGCTATCGGGTGCCCCAGACAGCGACCAGGGTCGCTTCCGTGTTGCTGCCATTTTGGATGAGGAGTAGGAATGTCTGAACTCATCAAGAAAAACGCCTCAGAACTAATCGATTTACTAAACAAGGGGGAGGTCTCTTCAGTAGAGGTTACCCAGGCTCACCTAGATCAGATCAATAAAGTCGGTGAGGCTGTTCACTCTTTCCTCCACATCTCCGCCGAGTCAGCATTAGCCACCGCTAAAGATGTTGACCGCAGAAGAGCAGCCGGAGAGAAATTACCGCTGCTAGCCGGTCTTCCAATCGCAGTCAAAGACAACCTGACTACAACCGATGCTCCAACCACAGCAGGATCTAAAATCCTTGAAGGTTGGGTAGCACCATACGATGCAACAGTTGTCACCAAGCTTCGCAATGAACTTATGCCAATTCTTGGTAAGACCAACCTCGACGAATTCGCGATGGGTTCCTCCACCGAGTTCTCAGCATTCGGGCCATCAAAGAACCCGTGGGATCTAGAAAGAATCCCTGGTGGTTCCGGTGGTGGTTCATCTTCAGTTATCTCTTCATTCCAGGCACCACTGGCTATCGGTTCAGACACCGGTGGTTCGATTCGTTTCCCAGGGGCAGTTACCGGAACTGTTGGAACTAAGCCAACCTACGGAGCTGTTTCAAGATACGGTCTGATTGCTCTTGCTTCATCTCTTGATCAG
>JAURJV010000059.1 GCA_030832065.1 Rhodoluna sp.
CGAAGAGACCTACCTAATTCTTAGTGCGTTGGTGAAGCGGGAATACCACCACTTGGCAAAACTACTTCAGCGCCACCCGATTTATTAGTTGTGACACTCTTAGGGCTTACCGGAGTTGTATTTGGTACTTCGATCTTGGTTGAAGTAAGTTTTGTCGGATTGCTCTTAGAAACCAAAGCCGCGTTGGCAATCAGGTTACTTGAAATAGCGCCAGAGGCACTTACTGAAGCAGGAACTGCTGATCCTAAAACCTTGCCGGTGGCTACTTTTAGGAATACTGGGTTTGAGTTAACAATCATTCCAAGCGATCTAGCTGAGTTGGCCAGATTTTGCGGTGAACGAAGTGAGTCAACCTGCTGCTGGACTATTTGAGTCTGAGTTTCAAGAACCGCTGTCTGTTTCTTCAAACTTGAAATTTCATAGATAGAGGCATTCACCAGAGCGCAGACGATGAGGTTCAAACCAAGCACCGCTACGGTACCCCAAAGAACTTTTTTACCGACACTAGCCTGAGCCTGAGTAGCTCCAACTGTTCGAGTCTGAATAACTCTTCGCGGCTTAGGTGTATTAGTAACCGGTCGAAGATGTCTTCTCGGTGCGACTGGTCTACTTAGCGGTAATGCTCTAGCGGCGATGCTCATGCTGCTGTCCTTATCTTCTCGGCAGCACGTAAGCGAACGGAAGCCGATCTTGGGTTTTCTTGAATCTCCAGTTCAGATGCCTTTTCGGCACCACGAACCAAAAGTCTTAATACTGGGGCGTGCTCAGCTAGTTCCACAGGGAGGTCTAACGGAGCTGAAGAAGTTGATGCTTTGGCAAGCGCTTGCTTGACAATGCGGTCTTCGAGTGACTGATAGGAAAGAACCACGACTCTCCCACCAACTTTTAGTGCCTCGATAACTGCTGGTATGGTCTGTTCCAAAATTTCCAGTTCGTTATTTACTTCGATGCGGAGAGCTTGGAATACTCGCTTAGCTGGATGACCCGAGCTTTTACCTGGAATAAAAGGAACAACTTTGGCAATTACGTCAGTGAGTTGCTTGCTGCGAGTAAAAGGTGTTGTGGCTCTTAGCTGAACAATCTTCTTGGCAATAGGCTTAGCGAATTTCTCTTCACCGTAGATTTTGAAAATACGAGCAAGATCGGCTTCGCTGTATTCATTTAGAATTTGCTCTGCTGTATTGCCTTCACTGTTGTTCATTCGCATGTCTAGTGGTGCGTCTTGAGAGTAAGAAAAACCACGTTCTTTTTCATCAAGCTGCATAGAAGAAACTCCGAGGTCCAGCAACACTGCGTCGGCCAGGTTCAGGCCAAGTTCTTGCAAGACTTCAGGAATTTCGCTATAGACGGCTTGAACAAGGTGTACGCGGCCGGCGAAAGGAGATAAACGCTCGGCCGCAAGTTTTAGTGCGTTGGCATCACGATCAATACCAACCAAAGTTAATTTGGGGAATCTTTGAAGAAAGGCCTCGCTGTGACCAGCGAGACCTAAGGTTCCATCGACCAGAACAGAGTTCTCTTGGTCGAGTACTTCACCGAGGATTTCGATGCAGCGTTCTAGCAAAACTGGTTGGTGAAGTTCAGAAATCTGAGGCATTAATTTTGCATTTAGTTCCTAATCACTAAACCCCATCCATTTAGCTTTATGACTTCGGGGAAGATAGCCACGAGAAAATAGCTGGAGATCAGCAATTAGCAACTAGTTCTGCTTCACCTCCCCCTCGTTGTAGTTAGCAAATTCATCTGCACCAGAAGCCATAAATGCAGCTCTGGTCTCTGGGTTCCAAATTTCAATGTGCTTACCGGCACCGGCGACAACTAGTTCGCGGCCAAGCCCAGCCCATTCGCGAAGGTTCAATGTGATAAGAATTCGTCCCTGGCCATCTGGTGTTTGCTCGTCTGCATCACCGAAGAAGTGACGGGTAAGGTTTCTATACTTCTGAGTTCCAACAGTGGTGTCTGCTGTCAAAGCCTCAGCACGCTTTTCATATTCGGCACGGGTCATCAAGACAACACAGTTCTCTTGACCCTTAGTTAGGACTACCCCGCCAGCTAGGCGATCGCGGAATTTAGCCGGAAGGATAAGGCGATACTTCTCGTCGAGCTTTGGATAACTAGTTCCAATGAACACTGCCTTCTCCTTTCAAATCCACATACCTGCAAGTTACCTCCACATTACACCACTTTCATCCACGTGCAAGCCTATTTAGGCAATAAAATACTATTTTGGCGTGTCTTGACCAATAAAAGCAAGGGGTGTCAAGGTGGAGGGAAATTCCAGATTTGAGTCAAAAATGAGGGTTTTTAAAGGAAAAAAGGCCCTGGAACTGGTCCAGGGCCTTAAATTAGGGGGTTTTAGCCGCGATTATTGCGATCATCCCAACGCCGTTGGAAGAAACTTTCTTGAGAAGTCTTAGTTTTTGGAGCTATTTTGGCTGCTTTTATCGCTTTGGTAGACCAATTCTGGCTCACAAAATATAGTCCGGTCAGCATGATTAGGAAGGAAATAACCCCAAGCCAAACCAGGTGGGTTGAAGTGGCGAATATTAGGACGCCAAGCCCGGACACCATCATGAGAGATCCAAGCACCAAAAGCCTGGCAAAGCCAACCGCACTCACCTGCTTGACCGGTTTTGCCTTGGTTTTAGTCTCCCCAGTCAGCTGTCTTTCAAGCTGCTCTAAAACTTCTCGCTCTTTGTCGCTTAGACCCACGATGTACCTCCGCTTAAATGCTAATCCTTTCTTGGCAGTTAGGCTATTCCCGTGTTTACTAAAGATGAGTTCCTCAATCGAGTCCAAAATGACCTCGATGCCTTCTGCGACAAGCAGTCGTCAGACTTTGAGGCTATTTCACCCGATTTAGTGACAGTAGTCGATTTCACCAGGAGCTTGCTCCAGGGTGGCAAGAGGTTCAGGGCTCTATTTTGCTACTATTCCTGGGTCTCCAGCCTTAGTGGGCGAACTCCCAGCCAAGATGACCTAAATGGAATAGTGGGTATCGGCGCAGCCTTGGAAATGTTCCATGCTGCAGCTCTAGTGCACGATGATCTTCTCGACCAATCGGATACCCGTAGAGGTGCCCCAGCCATTCATAAGCGTTTTGAAAGTATGCACAAAGACAAAATTTGGGCTGGTTCTCCTGAACGGTTTGGGGTTGCCGGTTCTGTGTTGGTTGGCGACCTAATGCTCGGTTGGTCAAGCGAGATATTTGGTCAAGCCTTACTGCACACCTCGGATAAGCACATAGAAGCAGCTTGCCGAGACGAATTCAGCTTGATGCGTGTCGAGGTAATGGCAGGTCAATACCTAGATGTTCTTGAAGAGAATGCTGCTGCAACTCGAAGTATTTCTGAGGCCGTTGGCCGAGCAGAGAAAGTTATTCTCTACAAAACAGCAAAATACAGCATAGAAGCTCCGCTTCGACTCGGTGCCGCATTTGCTGGAGCCGATTCAGCCAGTTTAGGTATATTCACCCAATTCGGTATTCCACTGGGAATCGCATTCCAGTTACGCGATGACGTGTTAGGTGTCTACGGGGATCCAAGTGTTACTGGTAAACCTGCCGGCGATGACTTACGTGAAGGCAAACGAACAGTATTGATTGCACTGACCAAAGAAGCTCTGGAAATTAAATCTCCTTCCATGAACACAACATTGGAAGAGCTACTTACTTCAAGAGAACTATCTTCAGACCAGATTGCTTTTCTGCAGAAACTAATTCAGGATTCGGGTGCCTTAGCCAAGACAGAGAGAATGATCGTGGAACTTGGTGATAGAGCGCTAATGACTCTGGATGCAGCTGAACTAGATGAACATGGTAAAGCAGCGTTGAGACAACTTGCCTTGAAAGTAGTAAATCGAGACGCTTAGAGAGCTAAAGATTGGGCAACGCGTCTAACTTCTGACTTGCGTCCAGCAATCAATGACTCCATCGGTGTATTGCCTAGCGATTCCTCTTTGGTATAAAGCCAGTTGATGGCTGATTCAAGGCTGAAGCCAGAATCCAACAGCACCAGAATGGTCCCCCGGAGTGAATGTAGCGGTTCTCCGTCAATAATTACTTCTGCGGGAATACTCAGAACACCCTCGCGTTTAATTCCAATGAGTGTGTGTTCTTCGATTAGTCGACGCACTTTGCCGACGGGAATGCTAAGGAGCTCGGCTGCCTCGGTTAGGGTTAGCCAACGAGACACTTGATCTAAAGGTTCTGCCACAAGTTAAGATTGCCACACCAAGTCCATTCCCGCTAGGAATAGGCTGAACATGGCACGATATTTATGCCCCCACCCTCAAGGACTCATGAACTCTGAACCGTTAAACCCTGAACGCTCGGTGCTTCACACCTTCCTAGCGGGTCAAAGCCTGATAGATATTGCCTTGCAATATGGCGTAAGTTTGGCTGAGCTGACCGAAGCAAACCAAATTTCGCAACAGAGCATCCTCTTCCCCGGCCAACAGCTCATTATTCCGGGGAAACCAAAGACTCTGGAACCAAAGGCTATTCCGGAGAGTCACACGGTGAACCCAAATGAAACTCTGCAGTCGATTGCTGCCAAATATTCCTTGGCCACCGAAACGCTACAAAAAATAAATGGTCTTGGTGACGGAGCAATTCTCTTCCCAGGTACAGTGCTGAAACTAGTTGGAACGACTACCGAAAATTCAGAACCGGTCCCAGATAGCTTCCCGAGACACTGTCTCATTCACGGCTATCACAAGGTGCAGCTCGGCGATCAAATTGCCAGAATTGCTGCTTTCCATGGTGTGAGCACACAGTCGGTTCTAACTGCTAATAATCTAGGTTGGAATTCAATTGTTTCGCCTGGGGCAAAAATCATTATTCCCATCTCTCACACTCCACTAACCTGTCCGGACCTGGTTCCCTTGAGCTCAACATCTAGAACTATGGCTGAGAAAATTGTCGACTTAGCAACCGATTCACTGTTACAAGATCTACAAATAATCTCAGCACTATCGCTTGAAATGCAACGAAGCGGTTTGCAACCTGAGCTGGGAAATATCAGCATGGTTGAAGACTTAGTTAAGAGCATCAAGCAAATTCAAGCTGAATCTCGAACAGTATTCGAAATTCTAAATTCGGCAGGTTTTAGTGATTACGCCAATGGTGCAGCCAAGTGGGAGCCATCGGCTTGGCTTTGGCTGCATCAGATAAGGTCAAATAGTGAGTAATTTGATTGGAAAACTACTAGCCGGTCGCTACCAAGTTCAACAGCAAATTGCTCGCGGTGGAATGGCGACCGTTTACCTCGCTCACGATGAAAAACTTGATCGTCAAGTAGCAATAAAGGTAATCCACCCCCACCTCTCGGATGATCCAATTTTCCGAGATAAATTCTTTCGCGAAGCAAGAATGCTTGCCAAGGTTAACCACTCAAATTTGGTAAACATTTATGACCAGGGCGACGACAACGGTAATGCCTTCATAGTCCTGGAACTGGTCAAAGGTATTACCCTACGCCAAGCTCTTAGCGACTTTGGAAGTTTGCAGACCGAGCAAATCATTCAGGTAAGTAAAGCAATTCTTTCGGCTCTGGCTCAGGCCCATGAGAACGGTGTCGTTCATCGGGATCTGAAACCAGAAAACGTTCTCTTAGCTGATGACGGAAGAATCAAAGTTACCGACTTTGGTTTAGCACGGGAGCTCAGCGCGGACACTGACACTGGCTCTCTGGTCGGAACAATCGCATACCTGGCTCCGGAGGTGATTCGTCGAGGCAAAACTGAGAAGGCTAGCGACATCTACAGCTTTGGAATCATGCTTTACGAGATGCTTACCGGTGTTCAGCCTTACCGGGGTGAGGATGCAATTCAAATTGCGTTTCTCCATACCTCCAATCGAGTCCCAAGTTCCAAAGTTGAAAATCCAAAGGTGAACAGTCAACTCGATCAACTAATGATGTGGTGCACCGAACCAAGTGTGGAAAACCGACCAAAGCATGCCCAAGAAGTTCTGGACTGGCTTGAAGGGTTCTCCCTTGACTCAGAGGACTTAGCACAAACACTGCTACTTCCTGCAGATACCAACTTCACCGAAGTCATTGGTGATTTTGAAGAATTAGAAGAACCGTTCCAGCAATTCCGAAGAAGAAGCTTAGGCTTCCGCTGGTTGCTAGCGAGCTTGCTGGCTGTAAGCCTCGGAGGTTTTGGTGGCTGGTGGTATGGTTCTGGACCGGGTGCTCTCGTCCCTATTCCAAATCTCTCTGACACCACCAAATCCCAAGCCAAAGCACAGCTAAGTGATTTAACTGAAACAGTAATCTTCAAAGAAGTCTTCAGTGATAGTTTCGCTTCCGGAACTGTTATCGGCACTGAGCCAGGTGCTGGAATCTTGGTGCCCAGAAACAGCAGCATAACTATTTTGGTTTCCAAGGGTAAAGAGTTAGTTGCTGTTCCAAATCTGGTTGGCTTAGACCTGGTAACTGCTTCCGCTCAACTCATTGGTTCCAGACTCGCTGTTGGAAAAGTTTCAGAATGGTTCAACTCAGAATATCCCCTTGGCGTGGTTTACTCACACTCAGGAAATACCGATACCAAAGTGCCGGTAAGTTCCAGTATTGACCTAAAAGTTTCGTTGGGATCGATTCCCGTGGTTTCAGGGCTTCAACTCAGTGTTGCGAAGGCTGCTCTAGAGGCCGCTGGACTTATGGTTAGAAAAACCGAATACGATTATTCGACCTCAGTTCCAAAGGGTGAAGTTTTAGCCGTAGTTCCCGACGAACAGGAAGTCGGCAAAGGTTCGTCCTTGAAACTGGTAGTTAGCAAAGGGCCAGCAACCGTAAAGATGCCAGCCGTAAAAGGCGAAACCATTCTTGCTGCAAAATCACTTCTTGAATCCCTCGGACTCAAAGTCGTAATCGACACCAAATGGCTCACCAAAGATTATGGAATAAAACGGGTCACCGGAGCTTCCGAAACAGTTGGAAGCACCCTTAGAGTCGGGCAGAGCGTTACCATTCGCTCTAGATAGTTACCTTGCTGCTAACTCTTCGGCAACCAAAAACGCAAGTTCCAGCGATTGGGTGTGGTTCAGCCTTGGATCGCACAAACTTTCATATCTAGACTCAAGTGTCTTTTCATCAATCTGCTCTGAACCACCTAGGCACTCAGTAACATCGTCACCGGTGAGTTCTACGTGAACTCCCCCAGGGTGGGTTCCCAACTCTCGATGAACTTCGAAGAAGCCTTGAACTTCGTTCATAACATCATCAAACTGTCTGGATTTGTAACCATTTTTGGTGGTTATGCCATTGCCGTGCATAGGGTCGGTAACCCAGAGTGCAGTGATACCAGCTTTCTTGGCACCTTCGATAATTTGCGGTAGAACATCTCTAATCTTTGAAGCCCCCATGCGACTTATAAAAGTGAGTCGCCCTGGTTCGCGATTTGGATCTAGCTTCTCGGCCAAGGCCACAACATTAGCGGCTTTAGTGTCAGGTCCTAGTTTTACGCCAATCGGGTTCTTCACTCTGGAGAAGAAATCAACGTGAGCTCCATCGATCTGTCTAGTGCGTTCACCAATCCAAATAAAGTGACCGCTGGTGTCATAGATAGATCCTGTCGCTTCATCGATTCGAGTCAGCGGACGCTCATAGTCAAACAGCAAACCTTCGTGACTGGTATAAAACTCGGTTGTAGTCAGTTCACTGAAATCTGCACCGCAAGCCGCCATAAATCTGATCGCTTTATCAATGTCTTTGGCCATCAATTCGTATCTTGCATTGGAGGGGTTCTTTACAAAACCCTGATTCCATTCTTGAACCAAACGTAAATCAGCGTAACCACCGAGAGTTAGTGTCCTGATTTCATTAAGGCTGGCTACTGAAGTGTTGTAGGCCTGAACCAATCGATTTGCGTCAGGGGTTCTGGACTCAAGATTGAAATCGTAGCCGTTGACTGCGTCACCTCGGTAGGCCGGAAGGGTTAGCCCATCTCTGGTTTCGGTATCTGAAGTCCTTGGCTTGGCAAACTGCCCGGCCATGCGTCCCATTTTGATGATGGGCATCGAAGCTCCGTAGGTAAGTACCACTGCCATCTGCAACAGAGTCTTCACCCGAGCTCTGATTCTCTCCTCAGTTGCGTCTGCAAAAGTCTCTGCGCAGTCACCACCTTGCAAAAGGAATGCTTTACCTTGACTGGCAGAGGCAAGTCTCAACTTCAAGGTTTCGATCTCGGCAGCCATTACAATCGGTGGAAGCCCGGCGAGGGTCTCTCTAGCATGAGTGAGTGCGGTTTGGTCCGGCCAGTTAGGCTGCTGCGCTGCGACAAGGTTCAGGTGATTATCCAAAGCCTTGGACAGTTCGTTAGAGGTTGAACCACTATTTGACACAGAGACCTCGCCCCGCTTAGCGGCGCTTTTCTTTCAATGTTGAGGCATAAACATCGATGTATTCTTGCCCGCTCAACTTCATTAGTTCATAGGTAATTTCATCAGTGACCGCTCTGAGCACAAGTCTGTCACCCTCCATGCCGGCAAACCTTGAAAAGTCCAGAGGTTCGCCAACTATGACACCGATGCGACGGATTCTAGGAAGCTTTCGGCCGATTGGTTGAACCTTCTCTGTATCAATCATCGCCACAGGAAAAACTGGAACTTTGGCCTCTAAAACCATTCTGGCAATTCCGGTACGTCCTCTAAATAGCCTGCCATCAGGGGATCTGGTTCCTTCTGGATAGATGCCAAGTAATTGTCCCTGGCTTAATACTTGAAGTCCAGTGTTCAGTGCAGCTTCGGAAGCTTTGCCACCAGATCGGTCAATCGGTAACTGTCCGGTGCTCTTGAAAAACCAACGAGATAAAGTTCCTTTGATTCCTTTGCCCGTAAAGTATTCGCTTTTGGCAAGGAATACCACAGGTCGTCTAAGCATCAGTGGGAGAAAAATGGAATCCGAGAAGGACAGGTGATTGCTTGCCAGAATTGCAGCACCATCAGAAGGAATTCTTTCAGCACCTCTCACCCATGGACGGAACAGAACTTTCAGGAGTGGACCAAGCACGATGTTTTTCAAAATGAAATACCACATGATCAACCTCCTTTAGGAATTCGAACTTCCAGTTTACCTTGCTGCAGAATGCTCTCTGGCTAAATCTGCAGCACCGATAGCACCAGCATCGTTTACCAATTCGGCACTAACCAGGCTCAGCTCTGGGCGGAAACCTCTAGCTGGCAGGTGTTCTAGGTATGCATCACGTATTGGTGCGAGAAGTTTCTCACCAAGAATGCTTACCCCTCCACCGATTACTACTACCTCTGGATCTAAAACTGCAGTCAATGTTGCAATAGCCTGCCCAAGATAGCTTCCGAGTTCATTTAGCAGGCCGAGGGCAAGCTCATCATTTGCCTGAAGTGCTTCAAAAACATGGCTGCCGGTAAGTTCATCTGCCGTAGTTACCTTTTGTCCAAGCAGTGAATCAACCGCAATTCCCGAGCTAATAAGTTCCTTAGCTCGATTCAGTAATGCTGTTCCTGAACCATACTGTTCCAAACAGCCACGCTGACCGCAACCGCACATTATTCCGTCCGGGATTAGACGGATGTGGCCCAGTTCTGCTCCGATGCCGAAACCACCGCGGAACATCTTGCCGTCAACGACTATCGCGCCACCGACACCAGTTCCAATTGTCAGCATGACCATGTTCTTGGATTTGCGACCTGCTCCGAATCGATACTCAGCCCAACCAGCCGCGTTAGCATCATTTTCAATAAACACTGGAAAACCTAAAGCAGCTTCGAGCTTTGCCTTGAGCGGCTCGTTTCGCCAATTTAGGTTTGGTGCATAGCGGACCTCTGATTGAGCAGCGTCAATAAACCCAGCAGCCGCAACTCCAGCGGCGGTAATTTCATGACCTGCCTTGAGCTCCTCGATCATGGCGATGACCGCTTCGATTATGGCTTGTCCATCTTCGGCAGGGGTTGGCACCTTGGCCTCGCGAAGAACTTGGTCGTTTGCATCCATGAGGACGCCGGCGATTTTGGTGCCACCGATGTCAATTCCTATGGTTTTTAGCAATATTGGTCCCTCGTTTAGGCTAACTTGCCAATTTTATAGCCTGTAAGGCATGGCTAACCTTAGTTTTTGGCTCTGGCGACCCTGCTATTTGGGTAGAGTTATGGAAAGTTTGATTTGCATCCCTAACTGGAGGTCATTTTGAAGATTTTCGAAGTTCCTAGCATGGTCGATGCCGACCAGAAGAGCAACATTACAGACTTACTGATCAAGCGGGTCAACATGGATCCTTCGCTTGCTCTCATGTCCAAACAGGTTGAACCGAATGTTTGGAAAGACGTTACGGCTGCCGATTATCTGGCTGAAGTGAAAGCTCTAGCCAAAGGCTTCATTGCTTCGGGGATTGAGCCAGGTCAACGCGTAGGCATCATGAGTCACACGCGTTACGAGTGGGCGCTTTGTGATTTTGCGCTTTGGTTTGCCGGAGCAGTTTCGGTTCCTATTTACGAAAGTTCTGCACCAAGCCAAATTGAATGGATACTTGGCGACTCTGGTGCCGTTGCAGTTATCTTTGAAGACTCTGATATGGTTTCACTGTTCAAGACTGTGGCTAAATCACTTCCTGCAGTGAAGAGTCACTGGGTAATGGAAAGCAATGATCTTGAAGATCTAGTTGCTAAAGGTAAATCAGTAACTGACGATGTCCTGGAAGAGCGTCGCACTTCGGCCAACTTAGATTCGCTCTCCACCATCATCTACACTTCGGGAACCACCGGTAAGCCTAAGGGTTGTGAATTACTTCACAGAGGTTTCGTTGACCTGTGTAACAATGCCCAGGCAGTTCTTCCTGAAGTTGTCTGCCCGGGTGGAACCACCGTGCTGTTCCTGCCTATGGCTCACGTTTTCGCCAGATTTGTTTCCGTACTTTGCGTCGCCGGTGGAGTTAAAGTTGGCCACCAACCCGATGCCAAGAACGTAGCCCCAGCAATGCAGAGCTTCCACCCGACATTCCTTCTAGCTGTTCCCCGCGTTTTTGAGAAAGTTTATAACTCGGCTGAACAGCGCGCAGAATCTGGAGGAAAGGGAAAGATCTTCCGTGCTGCTGCGGAAACCGCAATCGCTTGGTCAAGCGCACTTGATACAGCTAAAGGTCCTTCACTCGCGCTGAGTCTGAAGCACAAGGCTTTTGATGTTTTGGTTTATAAGAAACTTCGCGCTGCCATGGGTGGTCAGGTTAAGTATGCGATCAGTGGTGGTGGCCCTCTTGGTGCCAGACTTGGACATTTCTACCGTGCAATTGGCTTGATTGTTCTTGAGGGCTACGGCCTTACCGAAACAACCGCACCGGTTACTATCGGAAGACCAGGCAATCTAAAGATTGGCAAAGTTGGTTTTGCCCTTCCTGGTTGTTCAGTTCGAATTGCCGATGATGGTGAAATCTGGCTCAGAGGTAGCAACGTGCTCAAGGGATACTGGAAGAACCCAGACGCTACTAAGTCAACCTTTGAAGGCGAATGGTTTAAGACCGGTGACATCGGTTCTCTAGATGAAGACGGCTTCCTCGCCATCACTGGCCGCAAGAAGGAACTAATCATCACCGCCGGGGGAAAGAACGTCGCCCCTGCCCTACTTGAGGACCCACTTCGCGCTAACCCTCTGGTCAGCCAAGCTGTCGTGATTGGCGATGCCAAGCCTTTCGTGTCTGTTTTGATCTCAATCGATGAAGAAATGCTTCCAATTTGGCTAGAGAACAATGGCATAAAAGAGAAGCTGACTTTAGATCAGGCGCGAACCAACCCTGCTGTTTTGGCGGAGATTTCCAGAGCCATTGAGAATGTCAACAAGGATTTCTCAACGGCTGAGTCAATTCGTAAGTTTGCTTTACTACCAACTGACTTAACTGAAAAGAGCGGACACCTAACCCCATCGCTGAAGATTAAGCGTTCGGTGGTTGGTGAAGACTATTCGCACCTGATTGATGACATCTATGCTGACAGCGCTAAATCAACCTGTCACAACATCGGTGATTACAAAATCTAACGCAGGAACCAGTCGGTCTCTCGAAAGATTGCCATGGCTTTTCTACGCTCGTCGTGGCTAAGTCGGTCAA
>JAURJV010000060.1 GCA_030832065.1 Rhodoluna sp.
AGCGCAAGAATGTGTGCTCGGGTCGCAGCAATATCGTATTTTGCTAGACGCCAATCAAAATGGATTGAACGAGAAAGCGCTGCAACCGAATCTTCGGTTGGTCCGCTAAAGCGTCCACCCCAAAGATTAGTGCTGTCGTTCATAAGTCAATCTCTCTTCTCTTAGCATCTCTAAGTTCCGAACTGTCTATGACAGTTAGGCTCTCAGCGTTGCCCCAAATCTTCGGTTAGCTTCGGCCACAGCTTGATCACGTGCTTGACTTGCTTCAGATTGCGTCAAAGTTCGATCTGCTGCTCTGAAGCGAAGTGCAAAAGTTAGAGACTTTTGGTTATTCTCAAGATTCCCACCACGGAAATCATCAACCAAGACAACCTCTTCAAGTAATTCACCAGCACTTTCTTTAATCGCTGCCAACACTTGAGCCGCTGGAATAGCAATGTCTAACACCATTGACAGATCTTGCGTGGCCGCTGGGTAGGTGTAAATGTCAGCTGCGACAACAGTTTCCGGCACATTCTCGAAAAGAACATCCAGGTTGATCTCTAGAACAGCAACCTGTCTAGGTAAATCATTCAGTCTTGCTAACTCTGGGTGTATCTCCCCCGCGAATCCGATTACCTGGTCTTTCACCTTCAACACAGCTGAACGGCCTGGGTGGAAGCCTCTTGGTTCGCTCTGCTCGATAACGATATCAACCGAAAGCATTTGCCCAAGATTGCGAGCGAGGGATATGGCATCGGCGTAGCTGGCTCTAATCGATTTGCGACCAACTTGCTGGCCTACCCGATCTCCAACAAATAGCACTCCGAGCATCAGTGGCTGAATTGGGACACTTGCTTGCAATTTTGCAAGGTCCGAGTCGCTGGGCTTTTCAGTTCCGCTTGGAAGATTGACTCTGTCAGCTGAAACCGGTGCTTGGAAAACCAAACCCATTTCATAAATACTCAGGTCAACCAGAGTTCTGGAGAGATTTCTTTTCGCTGCCTCCAGTAAGCCCGGCAGCAGACTTAACCGAAGTTGATTAACTTCTTCCTGCATCGGATTGGCCAGCTTGACACTCGCAGAGCCCGAGTTAGAGAAGTACTCATTTTGCTCTTTGGTTAGGAATGGGTAGTTGAGAACCTCAACCTGACCGCTGGAGGCCAAGTAGTTTGCGACCAATCGACGAAGTTTCTGTTTCTTGGTTAGACCACGACCCGGAGGGGCAACTGGTAAACGCGATGGAATCTCGTCATAACCGAGAATCCTTGCTATCTCCTCAACCAAATCAGTTTTATGAGTTAGATCAGGTCGCCAACTCGGTGGAACAACTTCAAAACCATCGCTACTGCTCTTCACCTGGCAACCTATTTTTACCAAAGTAACTTGGATGTCCTCAGCCGCATAGTTGACCCCAGTAAGCGAAGCCGCGAACTCAGCTGGCAAGAATATGGATGCTGGTTCGATGCTTTCGTCGAATATCGAACCAAGCGATTCGGCAGCGCCACTGGCGAATTCCTCGAGCAGTGCCACGACTCTGGCGGCAGCGAACTCAGCAACTTTAGGGTCGACTCCACGTTCAAAACGTTTTGCGGCCTCACTAGGAAGTTTGTGTCTTCTGGCTGTTCTTGAAATAGAGACACCATCAAAATTTGCGGCTTCTATAAGCAAATCGGTAGTTTGTGCACTTACCTCAGTGCTAGCTCCACCCATAACACCAGCCAGTCCTATCGGCCCGCTGGAATCGACGATTACTAAATCCTCTGGATGAAGTTTTCGCTCATTACCGTCAAGTGTTTCTAAGATCTCACTTGCTTTAGCTCTGCGAACACCAAACCCTGACTGAAGTTTTGAATAGTCGTAGGCGTGAATAGGTTGTCCAAGTTCCAGCATCACGTAATTGGTGATGTCGACCACTACTGAAATAGAGCGCATTCCAGCTAACTTCAAACGGCTCATCATCCAGGCTGGGGTGGGAGCGGATGCATCTACTCCTCTGACCACTCGGGTGACAAACTTAGTGACACCTGGAACACCCCGAATTGGTTCACTGTTATCCACTTGAACTTCAAACCCTGAGGTTTCAACTGGGATCACCCGGCTGACAGGATCAGTAAAACTTGCGCCAGTGGCATGAGAATATTCTCTGGCAATACCTCTAATTGAGAAACAGTAACCCCGATCAGGAGTGACATTCACCTCAGCTGCTGAATCGCCAAGGTGTAACAGCTCCAAAGCATCAGTGCCAACCTCTGGGTCGAGCCCGATACTCTTCAAACGCAAGATACCCTCGTGATCGTCACTTATGCCAAGCTCCCGAGCGGAGGCAATCATTCCGTCGGAAGTGTGGCCATAGGTACTTCTAGCCGCAATTTTGAAATCTCCCGGTAAAACAGCACCAGGCAGTGTTACTACAACTTTGTCTCCGACTTCAAAGTTTCTTGCCCCGCAAACAATTCCCCTGACGTCATCTTTGCCAACGAGGACCTGGCACCAGCGGACGGTCTTGCCGTTGGTCTGTGGCTCTTCAACAAACTCTAAAACCTCACCAACAACTATCGGACCATTTAGGTTGTAGGAGTGTGAGCCTTCTTCTTCGAGCCCAACTTTAACCAGTTCCGCCATAACGGACTCTGCGGTTACCGTTGATGGCAGAGATACATATTCACCGAGCCAAGACAGTGGCACTCTCATTAGAGAACACCTCCGAATTGCTTGGAGAAACGAATGTCGGCTTCAACCATGTCATGCATGTCTTTGACGTCGTTTCGGAACATCAAGGTTCTTTCAATACCCATACCGAAAGCGAAACCAGTGTAAATTTCTGGGTCAACTCCAGCAGCTCTTAGAACATTGGGGTTAACCATTCCGCAGCCGCCCCATTCGACCCAGCGAGCGCCACCTTTAGCACCAGGGTGCCAGACATCTAATTCTGCAGAAGGCTCAGTGAATGGAAAGAATGAAGGACGTAAGCGAATCTTCGCCTCAGGCCCAAACATGATTCGAGCAAAGTGCTCTAGGGTGCCCTTCAGATCAGCCATGGTCAGACCTTTGTCGACCGCTAAACCTTCTACTTGGTGGAAGACGGGAGTGTGAGTGGCGTCTAGTTCATCGGTTCGGAAGACTCGACCAGGACAGAGAACATAAACAGGTAGGTCCCGTTCTAGAAGAGATCGAACCTGAACAGGTGAAGTGTGGGTTCTCATCACTAAATGCATTTCAGTCGGTTCAACGAAGAAAGTGTCTTGCATCGCTCGTGCAGGATGATCAGCATCGAAGTTCAGTGAGTCGAAGTTGAACCACTCGCTTTCAACTTCAGGTCCCTCAGCAATTTCCCAACCCATGCCAACAAATACATCAGCGATTTCTTCCTGCAAGAGTGAAAGCGGGTGTCTGGCTCCAATTGGCTGGGTAATCGGTGCGGCGGTGATGTCTACTCGTTCGGTCTCAAGTTTTGCAGCCTGCTCCAGTTGGTAAAAATGAGCCTCCCGCTCAGAGAAAGCTGTATTCAGTGTGGCCCGGGCCTCAGTGATTAACTTTCCAGCAGTGGCCTTGTCGGCTGCCGGTAATTTACCCAATTTGGCACTCATCGCGGCAAAAGGCGAACCGTCGCCTATCGTTGCTGGTTTCGCGCTTTTAAGGGCTGCTAGATCCTGAGCCGATTTAATGATTTTCAAGGCGTCAGAAACCACGGCCGCAACGGAGCTGGCTGTTATTTCAATCTTTTCTGACATTGGTAAAAGTATATCTTTCTAGTTAGAAACACCGGTGTTCTGAGCGAAGGCACTCATATACAAACAAACCGATGCCGCTGTAGCCAAATTGAGCGATTCGGCTGCCCCGAAAATGGGCACAGAAACCACTTGGTCGGCCAGCGCTAGGACTTCGGGTTCGAAGCCCCAAGCCTCGTTACCAAAGAGCCAGACGGTCGGTTGGCTAAGGCTGTTGCTTGCTGCAATCTCTGTAAGCGGGGTTCCGCTGGCATCAGCAGCAAAAACTTGCATCCCCGATGCCTTCAAACTTGCTACTGCTTCAGCCAGGTCCAGGCCGATCGCAAAAGGTAAATGAAATAGGGAGCCAGTAGTAGAACGCACAACCTTTGGATTGTAAACATCTACGCTTCCGTTGCTAAATAACACGGCATCTGCACCAGCGGCATCAGCGGCTCTAAGGACCGTTCCGGCATTACCCGGGTCACGGATTTGAGCCAGCAGTGCTATCAGTTTTGGTGATCTCTCGATGATTACATCAAGCCCAACGTCAAACTGCTCACAAACTGCAACAACGCCTTGAGGGGTTGTCGTGTCGCTGAGTGCTGCGAGCACCTGATCGGACACCAGTTGAACTTCAACTCTGGCGTTAGTTGCCTTGGAGAAAAGTTCAGGGTGGCGAGCCAGAGCCTCCTCGGTAGCAAAAACTTCGAGGATTAGCTTAGGTCGATCGAGAGCCTCAGCGAGACCTTGTGGTCCCTCAAGCAGAAAGAGCCCGGTTTCTTGCCGGGCATCTTTCTTCACTAGCTTGGCAACCCCGCGAACCTTTGTGGCCTTGGGATCGGTAAGCACTTGAGTTACTTGACCTTAGGTGCTGAGGTGTTTGCTGGAAGTGCTGCCTTAGCAGTAGCAACCAGTGAAGCGAAAGCTTTAGGTTCGTTCACGGCTAGATCCGCAAGGATGCGACGATCAACTGCAACACCAGCAAGGTTTAAGCCCTGGATGAGGCGGTTGTAGGTTAGACCGTTAGCACGTGATGCAGCGTTGATGCGCTGAATCCAAAGTCTACGGAACTGACCCTTCTTATCGCGACGGTCGTTGTATGCATAGACCAGGGAGTGCAGCACCTGCTGCTTAGCCATGCGATACAGACGTGAGCGCTGCCCACGGTAACCCTTAGCGCGTTCTAGTGCTGTGCGACGCTTCTTCAAAGCGTTGACTGCGTTTTTAACTCTTGCCATTTTTTATTCTCCTAAAAAGTCTTTACGTTTAGTGACCGAGTTGCTTCTTGATGGTCTTGAAGTCAGCTGCGCTGACAACCTGGTCCTGGTTCAAGCGACGAGTACGTCTTGACGACTTGTGCTCAAGGTTGTGACGCATGTTGATCTGCTGCTTCATTAACTTGCCGCTACCGGTGAAACGAAAACGCTTCTTAGCTCCAGAGTGGGTCTTCTGCTTTGGCATAACTGCTCTCCTGTTTATCTAATCTGCGGACTCAACCGCAGAATTCTCTTATTCTTCTGTTGCTGGTTTTGGTTGACGCTCAGCATTGCGCTTTGCCTCAGCTTTTGCTTCCGCCTTGTTCTTGAGCGGAGCCAAAACCATAATCAAAGATCTACCGTCAGCTGACGGAGCTGACTCTAATGAACCAAACTCAGTCACCTCTTCAGCAACCTTGTGTAGGAGTTTGACACCCATCTCCGGACGTGATTGTTCACGACCACGGAAGACGACCATCACTCTTACCTTGTCGCCAGCCTTTAGGAATTTCTCGATCTGTGATCTTTTAGTGCCGTAGTCGTGATCTTCAATTTTCAAACCGAAACGAACAGTCTTGACGACAGTATTAGTTTGATTCTTTCTTGCTTCACGGATTTTCTGGGCGGCTTCGTATTTGAACTTACCGAAATCCATTAGCTTGCAAACTGGTGGAGCCGAGTTAGGTGAAACCTCAACAAGGTCTAGGTCTGCTTCCTGGGCCATACGCAAAGCATCTTCAATTCTGACTATGCCTAGTTGTTCACCGTTAGGACCGACTAGTCGAACCTCAGGAACACGGATTCGTTCATTTATACGCGGATCGCTGATCTGCTACTCCTTTTGACATGACTTGGATGGCCACGTCAATGCAAGCACTTGCTTGCTAACGCGCAGAACTGAAAGTTCAAAGCTTTACCCGGCAACCTAAAGAATCGGTAGACGCGGGTGGGAAATGAATCCACTTCTGACTGCTGACCTAGGCCAGCAGAGCCGTAGGCTAGCCTAGCAGAGAACTATTAGGAAAGTGAAGCCCCCAAATGGCCGAAAATGAAGAGCAAAAAGCAATGCGGGAACTCGAGGAAGTGCCCGCCGTTGAAGTCATTACCGCCACAGCAGTCCACCTCATGAGCGCCGCAGCCCTGCAGGTTGGTCTAGGCGAATCAGGCTACAAAGGTGACTTGGATGAAGCTAGAAAACTCATAAATTCCCTAGCTGGACTTATCACAGCTGCGGCTGCCGACCTCGGCGACCACCACGCCAGACCGCTGAGAGATGGCTTGAGATCTCTTCAATTAGCTTTCCGCGAAGCTTCAACAATCAAAGATGCCCCTGGTCAAGGACCAGGCGAAAAGTACACCGGTCCGGTTAACTAACCGGCAAAAACCGAACTGCCACAGAGTCCACTAGTTCCACGAACTCTGCAGTTTGGCTAAGACCGGCAAAAAACTGACTTTCAAGTGCTTTTAGCTCTTCATTAACCAAACCCGGCTCAAGGAAGATTGTTATTACCAACTCTTGACCCGATAGCCTCGCATCTGCATCTCCTGTGCTGAGGTTGAAACTATCAACCTTGTCTAGGTTTGAGAGAATTTCGCCCACTAAATCCTGAACCCTTGGATTTACTTCAGGAGCAGACCAAGGCAACCCCTGCGCTATGGCGGCTATGGCTGGCCGCCTAATTACCAACTCAGTAGTTGAGCCAGGATCTAATACGATCCGAGTGTTCCCCTCACTAGCTGCTGCTAGGGCGACAGCTCTGCCGAAATTTGGCACCGGTCGAGCTTCGGGATTCCAGGACTGCATCGTTGCTACCGAGCTGAATACAGGCAAAGCATTTTGCCCATCTGGAGTCATAACTGTCACGATTGCCAGTTCGGCACTCTTATCAACTTTGAGTCCGTGCTCGCCATTGCCTGCTTCGCCTAAATTGGCTACAAGTGGAGTCAACAATCTTGCTTTAGCAAAAGCAACTACTACATCCTCAAGTGAAGCCTCAGTTCCCTGAAAGGCTTGAATTGCTGTTAACAGATCTGAGTCTGCTAGCCCGTCGTCGCTTGAGAACGGATTGTCACTGAAGGCTCTACCTTGCCATGGAACGCCAGCGGAGTCAGTGTATTTAGAGTGTTCCGGCTCAGTCATTGCCAGCTAACTTCAAGGCATCAACCAAAGTGAAATTACCGACATAGAGTGCTTTGCCAAGGATTGCACCAGAGACAAGATACTGACTCAGCAACATAAGTGAGGCGATGTCAGCTAAAGAACTTATCCCGCCTGAGGCAATTACTGGTTTACCGGTCAAATCGAAAACTTCTTTCAAAAGATCTGTGTTTGGACCTAACAGCATTCCATCTCTTTCAACGTCCGTCACCACATACCTATTACAACCAACTGAATTAAGGAATTCCAGAACCTTAGAAACTCTGCCAAAGCTAACTTTTGACCCTCTTGGAACAACTTCACCTTCAAGAACGTCAATTCCAAAAGTTAGATTTTCTCCTCCTTGGAATACCGAGCCAAGCCAATCCATATCCTCTAGTGCAAGTGAACTGATGTTTATGCGACTGGCTGATGCAAGCCTGGCCAGCTGAAGCGTTTCTTGATTAGCTATTCCCCCACTTAGTTGGAATTTTATCTGAGGGAAGTCAGCTACCAACTTGGCTAATAACTGAGAGTTATTTCCCCGGCGAAAGGCTTGATCCAAATCCACTAAATGAATCCAGTTGGTGCCGGCACTTTCAAATTCCGATGCGGTGACCACTGGATCGACCTGATCGGTTTGCGAATCCTGCCTGCCCTGGGCTAGGCGCACTGACTTTCCCGCGGCAATGTCAATTGCTGGGAGCAGTTCAAAGGAATTAGTCAATGCCAAGCCATTCTTAAGCGATTAGGGTATAAATTTACCCCACCCTAGCGTTGGCTGAGCTTAGTTGTTTGGCAGAGCTAACTGCATTCCAGCAGCAATCACGCTGTCATCAAGGTTGTTCAATGCCACTAAATCCGCAATGAAGTCTCTTGGGTCACGATTGGGTGCATACTGCTCTGCCAGCGACCAAAGAGTGTCACCAGAGTAAACGGTGATATAGGTAAAGTTTGTCGTCTGACCCTGGCTTGAGCCGGCGATGGTCGCTTGCGCGGAAAAGTCATCCGAAGTTCCAGAGAAAAACATTAGAGAAGCTAACCCCAGAACCAGTGACCAGAAGATGGTGGCACGTGCAATCCTGACCGAAGTTGGAATTTGTGGCTGGGTTTGAACATAGGGGGATCTAGCGACTGGCCTAGTTGGCATAGCCTTACGGACTCTGTCTACTGGGAACTCTATGATTTGAGCTGACATTTTGCTACCTTTCTCCGAACAAATGTTCTAATACGAACAAGATTACGAGCAATTCACCCAAAAAGTCAACAATATTCGGAATTTATCCGAAAATGTGTTTGATTTTTGGTCAAAAACCGAATAGATTTTTGATAGTTGCTCTAGATGTATTTAATAGGCAACCACTGACAAAGGCTTGGGCATAGCCCTCAGCCGGGAAAGGCAACAAATGAGCAAGCGCAACTCCTCCTCTCTTACCGATATTCAGGCTCAGATCCTGCAGGTCATCCTCCAGAGCAAGAGCTCCCGTGGCATAGTGCCCTCCATGCGCGAGATTGCCGAGCTTGTCGGCCTGAACTCTGTTGCCAGCGTTGCCTACCAATTGGACAACCTGGAAGAAAAGGGTTACATCCGACGTCAAGAGAATCTCTCCCGGAACACAGAAGTCCTGATTACTCCCGAAGGTTGGGATGATGCGGAGACCGCCGAAAATCTAATCCCGATGGCCTCGACAAGCATCGTGCCTTTAGTAGGTGAAATCGCTGCTGGTATTCCGATCACGGCTGACCAAAATGTGGTCGAAAAATTCCCACTACCAAAGACTTTGGTGGGTTCAGGTGAACTCTTCATGTTGAAGGTCAAAGGTGAGTCGATGATTGATGCCGCTATTTGCGATGGTGACTGGGTTGTAATCCGCGTTCAGAACACTGCTGAAAATGGTGACATCGTCGCGGCCGAGATTGATGGTGAAGCTACCGTGAAGGCGTTCAAGCAACGCGATGGTAAAACTTGGCTACTACCTAGAAACAGCGCTTTTGAGCCGATAGATGGAACTCATGCAAAAATCATGGGCAAAGTTGTTACAGTTCTGAGAAAGATCTAGACCAAATAAGATTTAAGGTCAGAGGCTAAGTCTTCTTTGACAAGAGCCTCAATGTAGGTGCCGTCTTCACGATAGTCCAGCACCTGTATCTCAGAGTTCAAGTGCATTCTAGACACTAGCTCTCCCCTGTTGTAAGGCACAAGCACCTTGACTTGAATGTTTGGATGAGGAAGGTGTTCGGCGATAACTTGCTTGAGCTTTTCAATTCCATCACCAGTACGACTCGAAACAAACACACAATTCGGATGCATTGACCTCAGTGCGACAACAGTTGCATCATCAACCAAGTCTGACTTGTTAAAGACGATAACTTCATCTATTTTGCTTGCATCTACATCAGCTATAACTTTTCTAACAGTCTCGATCTGTGAGCCAGGGTCTGGGTGCGAGGCATCGACAATATGCAGAATCAAGTCGCTGTCAGCAATTTCTTCAAGAGTTGACCTAAAAGCTTCAACAAGTTGGTGTGGGAGATTTCGGACGAAGCCCACCGTATCGGACAGCGTGTATTCTCGCCCATCTGGTGTCTTAGTGTGTCGAACCGTTGGGTCTAGAGTTGCAAATAGTGCATTCTGAACCAGAACACCAGCTGAAGTTAGACGATTGAGAAGTGAAGACTTCCCAGCGTTGGTATAACCAGCGATGGCTACTGAAGGAATCTGTGTGCGATTGCGATTGGCACGTTTAGTCTCGCGAGCAGGCTTCATCCCAGAGATTTGCTTGCGCAGTTTCGCCATCCGGTTTCTTATTCGTCGGCGGTCAAGCTCAATCTTGGTTTCACCTGGTCCCCTCGAACCAATTCCTTCACCGCCTGCAGCCCGTCCACCAGCCTGCCTCGACATCGATTCACCCCAACCGCGCAGCCTCGGCAGTAGGTATTCCAATTGAGCCAACTCGACCTGTGCTTTACCTTCTTTTGACTTTGCATGTTGAGCAAAAATCTCAAGAATTATGGCAGTTCGGTCAATTACCTTCACTTTGACAACATCCTCAAGTGCTCTTCGTTGAGAAGGCGCTAACTCTGTGTCGGCAATAACAGTGTCCGCTCCAACGCTGCGAACTAAGGCACGCAGTTCTTCCGCTTTACCCTTACCTAGATAGGTGGCTGGGTCCGGATGAAAGCGTCTTTGCAACAATCCATCTAAAACCTGAGCACCAGCCGTCTCGGAGAGCGCAGCTAACTCCCTAATGGAATTCTCGGCAACCTGATGACTGTTTTCGCCCCACAGCCCAATTAGAACTACCTTCTCAAGTTGAAGTTCACGGTATTCAACCTCTGAGATGTCTTCCAGTTGGGTCGACAGTCCAGGGACACGTTGCAGGGCGGCCCTGTCGGCTAAGTCCTGCTGGTCACCGTCAAACTCATTTGGCTCTTGCTCCGGAACACCTAAAGCCTGCGCTCTGGCATCCCGGCCGAGGATCCTGTTTAGAGTTTGCTCTGACTCTGGCTGTTGATCTTTTGCTGTCATTTCTGTTCTAAGACTACCTTTCAAGGAGTAATCTTTGTTGAGTGTCCACCAACCACTACTTCTCTGAATCAGCAGACGCTGAGCTAGACCTCAAAGAAATTGAGATTACTCTGCTCGGTGAGAAGTATGAGGTTTTGACCAGCTCGGGAATTTTCAGCCCAGACCAAATCGATCAGGGCACCCAAGTTCTCCTGAAACATATTGAAGAGAACAAGCCGCATGGAACCGTTCTAGATATAGGTTGCGGCTGGGGTCCAATAGCTCTTTGCCTCGCTCTAGCCAACCCCGACTGCAAGGTTGTTGCCATTGATGTCAATTACAAATCTCTTGAACTAACTAAACGTAATGCCGAGAAACTTGGGCTCAAAAACATTACAGTTCTACTTCCAGAAGAAGTGAAGAACGATATGAAATTTGATGAGATTTGGTCAAATCCCCCAATTCGCGTTGGCAAGGCAGTGCTGCATGAGATTTTGCAGAAATGGCTGCCCCGGTTGGTAAAAGGTGGCGTAGCCAGACTTGTTGTCCAAAAGAACCTAGGCTCTGATTCACTGCATCGTTGGCTCTTGGCAGAGTTGCCTGAATTTGACTCAGAGCGAATCGACAGCGTGAAGGGATTCCGAGTTTTGAAAGTTACTAAGAACTAAAGTTCAATCTCACCGTCAAAAGAAAGCTCTGCTGGTCCGCTAAGGCCAACATGCTCACCCTCTTCAGTTGGAAACATTCGAACTCCAAGAGTTCCACCGGGAACCTCAACGCTCCAATGGTTAGGAGCGTCAGAGCCAGCCCACAACCTTGTCGCAAGGGCGGCTGCGACAATTCCGGTGCCACAAGACAACGTCTCACCGACCCCACGTTCATGAACTCTCATCTTGATTCTGCCAACACCATTTATCACCAATGGGTCATTAGGGACAACAAACTCAACGTTTGCCCCTTCTTCTGGAAACGGATCAAGTAACGGTGCTTTGGTTAGATCTAACTCTTCAAGTTCCTGCAAACTTGCTAGAGCCACAACCACATGAGGGTTGCCCACATTAATTCCCTGACCAGGTCTGGCAACCTCTATTCCTGAGGAGCGCACCAGTGTTTCTTCAGAAATGGGTCGCCACCTGCCCATGTCCACCACGAAACCCGCCTTATTGCGCTGGATGTCTTTTACACCTGCGCGTGTGCCGATGTGCAGAGTTTCCCCATCCGCTAGTGTCACTAACTCCTTCTCAGTTAGGAACCTTGCGAAAACTCGAACACCGTTGCCACACATCTCAGCTATCGAGCCATCTGCGTTTCGATAGTCCATAAACCAGTAAGCGTTTGGTTCTTCAGCAAGAGATTTATCCCCGTCAGAAATAAGATGCGAGGGAACTACTCGAATCAGGCCGTCTGCCCCAACGCCAAAGTGTCGATCACAAATCTTTGCGACGTCAGTTGCTGACAGATCTAATTCACCGGCCTGATCCAAGACAAGGACAAAATCATTGCCAGTTCCTTGGCCTTTAGTGAAAGAAAATTTCCGCATGGTTATAGATTACTTTCCGACTAGACCTAATTCAGCGGCAACCAAGTCGAATACTTGTGCATGCAAACTTGCATCTTGATAGTCAAACCAATTAATGCGTGGATCTCTTCTGAACCAGGACATCTGTCTTCGAGAGTAACGCTGGGTCAACATCGTAGTTTGCGCTATGGCCTCTTGTTCGCTAAGTTCGCCATCTAACTGGGCAAGTGCTTGGGCGTAACCAATAGCCTGACGCGCTGTTTTAGACTCTCTAAGCCCTTTAGGGATAAGTGATTCAACTTCAGCTACCAATCCCTTTTCCCACATCGCTTGAACTCGCCCTGCTAACCTAGCTACCAAATGCGCTCGCTCAGAGTTGAGACCGATTTGCAAGTTTGGAGCAAAAGAGACGAAACTCTCTGGCAAAGCAGCTGCGAATGGTTCCCCGGTGATCAAAACAATCTCCAACGCCCTGACAATGCGACGGCCATTGTTGGGGTCAATCCGACTAGCCGCAACTGGATCGAGTGCTTGCAATTTGGTATGCATAGCGTTAGCACCAAGTACTTCCAGTTCGTCCTCCAATTGAGCACGAATATCCTCATCGCGACCCGGAAATTCAAAGGTGTTCAAGAGTGCAGCTAGGTAAAGCATCGATCCACCAACAACTACTGGAGTTATCCCACTGTCTCTCAGCTCTGCAATTTTGTTTCTGGCTTTTACCTGATAGTTTGCAGCAGTTGACTCTTCTGTGACTGCTAACCAATCAAGTAGGTGGTGCTCAATCCCATTTCGTTCAGCCTTGGCGAGTTTGGCTGTTCCGATGTCCATTCCTTGGTAAAACTGCATGGCATCCGCATTAATGATTTCGGCCTTAATACCTTGGCTATCCAGAAATTCGACGAGCCTAAGTGCCAGATCACTCTTACCTGTGCCGGTAGGCCCAACAATGCTAATGAATTCTGCGACTGGACCCACTAGATGCCGCTTTGAATTGATACATCTAGTGCGATTGTTCGCTTCGACTTGTCCTGCATAACCGGAACTTCACAACTAGATCCCAGTTCGAAAGCGTCTCCAGCTTTGGTGCGAATAATTGGCAAGTCGGTAGCCGAAGCAATTAGGAAGTATGGCTTGGCATCCGTGACATCTACCCAGACGAGATCTCCTGGGCGAGGAATGTTGCTTTCATCCTGCCAATCGATGTGAACTAAGCGGTTATCTCTGGCACGACCGGTAAGTCGGTTTGTTCTGTCATCTTTTCGGCCTTCGCTGTTTCCCACCAAAACTTCTACCCGTTGACCAATTTGCTTCTTATTCTCATCCCAAGCTACTTGATTGACAACCTCAAGTAATCTCTCGTAACGTTCCTGAACAAGTTCTTTTGGAAGCTGGTCCGGTAATTCAGCTGCCGGTGTTCCGGGTCGTTTGGAGTATTGAAAAGTGTAAGCAATAGCGAACTTAGCCTCGGTGACAACTCGCAGGGTCTCTTGGAAATCTTCCTCAGTCTCCCCTGGGAAGCCAACAATAATGTCGGTTGAAATGGCAGCGTGAGGAATCAACTCTCTAACCTTGTCAAGAATGCCTAAGTATTTTTCGCTGCGATAACTACGTCGCATCGCCTTGAGGATTCGATCACTGCCAGATTGCAGAGGCATATGCAGTTGAGGCATGACGTTGTGAGTCTCAGCCATAGCTTCAATCACATCTTCGGTAAATGCGGCCGGATGTGGGCTCGTGAAACGTACTCGATGCAAACCTTCGATTTCACCGCAAGCTCGAAGTAATTTAGCAAATGCCCCTTTATCGCCAAACTCGACTCCATAAGTATTGACATTCTGACCAAGCAGAGTAATTTCGATAACACCATCCGCCACTAAGGCTTTTATCTCGGAGAGGATTTCACCGGGTCGGCGATCTCTTTCCTTGCCTCTTAGGCTAGGGACAATGCAGAAAGTACAGGTGTTGTTGCAGCCAACGCTAATGGACACCAGAGCCGAGTAGGTTGAGTCTCGTTTGGTTGGCAAGTCGCTTGGAAACGTCTCCAGAGCCTCAAGAATCTCCACCTGAGCCTCTTGGTTTGCCCTGGCTCGCTCTAAGAGAGTTGGCAGTGAACCGATATTGTGAGTTCCAAACACCACATCCACCCAAGGAGCCTTAGCGATGATGGTGTCTTTGTCCTTTTGGGCAAGACAGCCCCCAACGGCAATCTGGAAGTCGGGGTTGGCCGCCTTACGTTCGAAGAGTTGGCCGAGGTTACCGTACAACTTGTTGTCGGCGTTCTCTCTAACAGCACAAGTATTGAAAACTAGAACGTCAGCTTCTTCACCAAGGTTGGCCGGGACATAGCCTGCATTTTCTAAAAGACCAGCTAGGCGTTCGCTGTCGTGGACGTTCATCTGACAGCCGAAGGTCTTAACCTCGTAGCTTCTAGTCTTGGTGTTCATTCCACCAATTTTACTTCAGGCCGAGGCTTACTTGACCAGTGAATCTGTGGCAAAGCGAATAGCTGCCCAGACTACATTCGAGGCATACCCTTTACGCGACAGATACCCTGCCACCCGTCTTGATCGAACATCGTTATCCAAATCAGCCATTCTGCTCATTCTTGAGACCGCTAAAACTTTGGCTGCCTCTAACTCAGAGTCAGCATCTATCTCGGCTATGGCTTCATCGATGGCGTCTTTGCTAAAACCCTTTTCGCGAAGCTCTATAGAAATCAGGCCTTTAGCCTTGCCCTTTCGGGTAGACATTGAAAGGGCTAACTCTCTAGCAAGGGCGTAATCATCTATCAACCCAACTTCAATAAATCGGGAAATTACCTGGTCGACAATTTCAACTGGATGTTCTCTTTCGAGAAGTGCCTTCCGAAGCGAGCCAGACGGTTTAGCTCCCCTATCAAGCATCTTCAGTAAGGCAACTCGAACATCTTCTTCGATTGAATCAACGGATCTAAGTGAGTACTTTTGGGTTTGCCCTGATTCCTGAGCTTCCTTCAGGATTTTGTCTAGATCCACGATTAGTCGTTGACAGCCTTTAGGTCAGCAACTTCTTCTTCAGGTAAATCCGCAACGGCACGAGGAACACCAATACCCAGTTTGGTTTTGATTTTCTGCTCGATTTCATTTGCCACTTCTGGATTGTCGAGAAGGTAGTTTCTTGAGTTCTCTTTACCTTGACCAAGCTGCTCACCCTCATAGGTGTACCAGGCTCCAGACTTCTTGACGATCTCGGCTTCAACACCGTAATCAAGAAGACTTCCTTCGCGGGAAATGCCGACACCGTAGATGATGTCAAATTCTGCCTGCTTGAATGGTGCAGCCATTTTATTCTTGACAACCTTCACGCGTGTTCTGTTACCAACCGCATCCTGACCATCTTTAAGGGTTTCAATTCTGCGAACATCAAGACGAACAGAGGCATAGAATTTCAAAGCTTTACCTCCGGCTGTGGTCTCAGGAGAACCGAAGAAAACACCGATCTTTTCACGCAACTGGTTAATGAAGATAGCTGTGGTTTTAGTGTTGTTTAGAACACCGGTTAGTTTGCGGAGAGCTTGCGACATGAGGCGTGCCTGAAGACCCATGTGTGAATCACCCATGTCACCTTCAATTTCAGCTCTAGGAACCAAAGCGGCAACAGAGTCGATAACGATAATGTCGATAGATCCAGAACGAATAAGAGTGTCTGCGATTTCTAGCGCCTGCTCACCAGTGTCTGGTTGGCTAACTAGCAGTGCATCAATGTCAACACCTAGCGCCTTTGCATACTCAGGGTCCAGGGCGTGTTCCGCGTCGATGAAAACAGCGGTTCCGCCAGCTTTCTGGCAATTTGCAATCGCGTGCAATGCCACCGTGGTTTTACCTGACGATTCAGGGCCATAGATCTCAACGATTCTTCCCTTCGGAAGACCGCCAATGCCCAGAGCCACGTCTAGGGCGATTGAGCCGGTCGGGATAACCTCAACTGGAGCTCTCTCGTCCGATCCAAGTCTCATGACTGAGCCTTTTCCAAATTGCTTGTCGATCTGTGCGAGCGCAGTGTCTAGCGCTTTGTCGCGATCTGATGCTGATGGCATTTCTTTTCCTTTTCTGCTGCCTAAGCAGCTGGTTTTATGCTGTCATGACACTACGTAGGAACCCCGTTTATTGCTTGGGTGTCCAGTTGAATTGTTGATAACTACCTCAACATTTCGCCTGTTCATAGTCTAGCAAAAAACCGAACAAATTTACGAATAATTAACTACTCGGCGTGTTTATTTTTCGGCTTTTTGTTCAAACCTAACCAACGCTCTTCAGGGACATCTTGAGCCCGGCAAATGGCTAACCAGATGACCCTAGGGTCGATTCCCTTAGCCAGGGCTTCTAGTCCAGTCAGATCCTCAACCTCAGTAAGGACCAGGTCCCGCAGCAGAACTGCGGCGTATTCCTTGCCGAATTCGTCCTCCATGAGGAACTGAAAGTCACTGTGTCGCACACTCAAAAGATAGCCCGAAACCCAGTCAAAAGGCCCTATTTGCCCTCGTGGCGAAAGAAAAGGCCCCCAGAACTCATGTTCTGGGGGCCTGATTACAAGCAATTAGCGAGTGTTCGCCATGCTTGTTGAGTCATAGTTAGTGACTAGCTCAGCAGGAACTGTATCTGGAATGACTACAGATTCAACTACCTCGAATCGCTCAGCTACCATGTGCATGATCTGCGAGATTGGCACGCCTAGGGCGGAAGCTACCGAAGATAAAATCTCCGATGAAGCCTCTTTCTGACCTCGCTCGACCTCACTTAGATAGCCAAGAGCAACTGATGCGCGACTAGCCACCTGGCGAAGGGTGTAACCCTTCTGTTGGCGGAGGTCACGGAGCACGTCACCGATTTCTTGACGAACTAGAGCCATGTGGAGCCTCCTTTCAAAATGATGAAAACCTATCTGATTCTCATCCGGAACTTCGATTCCGTATAGATAACCTACCCGTAACCTCCGACATTTATGCCAGAAATTACTGAAAGTTACCTGTAAATATCTCGGTTACTAACACTAATTTTAACCGAATATTTAGCCCAAGTATTCCCGAAGATGGGCTATCGCCCTCTCGGTAACTGCCTCTCGAATAGCCTGCCTATCGCCTGGGAACTGATCTTCCCAGACTTGGATTCCCTTAGCCCCAACAATAGCTATGTAAGCCAGTCCCACCGGTTTACCGTCTTGAGTGTCTGGACCAGCCACCCCAGTTGTAGCGATTCCAATGACATTATTGGTATCCAGCAGAAGCTGCAATGCAAGCCTTGATCGAACACCTTCAGCCATCATTACAGCAACTTCACCATCGACAGCCCCGACCTTATTCAGTAGCTCGACATTCACTCCAAGCGCTGCAGATTTCAAGCCTGATTGATAAGCAACTATGGATCCCAGAATCACTTTTGATGCTCCTGGATTGGAAACCAGCTCACTGCAGAGCATACCTCCGGTCAAAGATTCTGCTATCGCCAACGAAAGTTTCTTGTTGGACAAAGTTTCAATAACATCCTTAGAAATCAACGCGCGTCCCTGATGTATTTAATTGCAGACCACCAGGTTAGAAAAACTGCTCCGTAGATTAATCCGAAACCTAGATCGAATGCTCCATTGGCCCACCAAGCGTTAAGTGGTGAGATCAAATATCCAAGAGCAATACACTGCATAATCATTTTTGATTTACCAGAATTTGATGCAGGGACCACTTTGTCCTTGATCACGATTAACCGGTAAACAGTCATACCGACTTCTCTAACCAAAATTGCGATGGTAGCCCACCAAGGCATCACCTCGTCAAGCATCGAAAGAACAACGAACGCTCCGCCCAACAATACTTTGTCAGCAATCGGGTCGAGAGTTTTACCCAACTTGGTGACTATGCCACGCTTTCTAGCTATAGCACCGTCAATTCCGTCTGTGGCAGCAAGAGCTACAAAACCAAACAGTAAGTACCATCCGACCGTTTCGCCTGGCTGGTAGTAGGTATACAAAACCCAGAGAAATGCCGGAGCTACAAGGATTCTAAAAACAGTAATCAGGTTGGCGAGATTCATTACTTCTAGCCTAATCTCTTCCGGTTAGAGACCAAGCATCACCGTCGTCCTGATCAGGTTCTCCCTTTGGTATAAAGTCCTCGAAGTCTCCTGCTGCCATGGTGCTGGGAGCTGGTTTAGTCGATGTCTCCCCCCTTAGCTGTGCTAAGACATTGGGTAAGTCTTCCGGCCTAACCAAAACTTCTCGAGCCTTAGATCCTTCGCTCGGCCCGACAATGTTTCTAGATTCCAGAAGATCCATTAGTCGACCTGCTTTGGCGAATCCGACTCTAAGTTTGCGTTGAAGCATCGAGGTGGATCCAAACTGTGAGGAAATAATCAGCTCAGCTGCTTGCAAGAGAACATCAAGGTCATCACCGATGTCAGCATCGACAACTCTCGAGCTTGCAACGGCTGCAACATCGGCTCGATACTCTG
>JAURJV010000061.1 GCA_030832065.1 Rhodoluna sp.
CTCAACTGTCTTACCAGTCTGCTTGGCGGTAATCGCAGCAAGCTGTTTCTTCATGTCATTGATCAGGAAAGCCTGGGTCTGAATGTCGGCAGCGGTTCCACCGAAACCACCAAGCGGCTGGTGCAACAGAACTCTGGTGTTCGGGGTTAGGAAACGCTTGCCTTTGGTTCCAGCGGTAAGCAGGAACTGCCCCATCGACGCACACATTCCGATACCAACGGTGACAACATCGTTTGGAACATACTGCATGGTGTCGTAGATAGCCATACCAGCGGTGATTGAACCACCCGGTGAGTTGATGTAGAGGAAGATGTCCTTGGTGGAATCCTCGGCTGCAAGGAGCAGCATCTTCGCGCAAATCTCATTAGCGTTGTCATCGCGAACGTCTTCACCTAACCAAATGATTCGATCTTTTAGTAGGCGGTCGAAAACGTTGTTCAAGCTGCCGTGTTCAGCCATCTTTAACTCCTCTTATCTGCAAAATACTTTTGCCTAATCAAGATAACCGAGCCTAAAGGCAAATCTTTCCCATGTTCGCCATGGGCTAAGTAGGGCTAGTTAGTCGTGGTCGTGACCTTCGTGGTTCTCTGGTGCAAAGCCATCGTCAGTCTTAGTAAATTCAGCCAAATCGACCTTATTTCCATCACTGTCGGTGACTACCGCAGTCTCTAGAACCACCGATAGAGCCTTACGTCTAGCCACTTCAGCCACAAATGCTGGAACCTGACCCTGCTCATCAACGATCTTCACAAACTCGTTCGGTTCCATGCCGTAGGACTGGGAAGCCTGAATCAAATACTGCAACAGCTCGTTCTCGTTGACCCGAACTTCTTCCTGCTCAGCAATGGCATCTAGCACCATCTGAACCTGGAACGACTTGGTTGATTCCACCCGAACCTCTTCGGCGTGTGGATCGGTCAGATCCTTGCCCTCTGATTCGAGGTGACGCTTGATGTCTGCATCAACTAGTTCCTGAGAAATTGGAACATCAACCAGGGTTAGCAACTGCTCGGTCAAAAGCTCTCTAGCTTGAAGACCCTGCGAGTAGCTCTTGCTGCGCTTAATCTGCTCGGTCATGTCTTTCTTAAGTTCAGCCACGGTGTCAAACTGTGAGGCAAGTTGAGCGAAAGCGTCATCCAGAGCGGGAAGTTCTCTTTCCTTGACCGCATTTAGAGTGACTGTGATTTCTGCTTCTTCACCGGCTTTTTCGCCACCGACAAGCTTTGACTTGAAGGTAGTTGTTTCTCCTGCGGTGAGAGTTAGAAGTGCGTCGTCAATTCCATCGAGCAGTGAACCAGAGCCAATTTCATAAGAAATGTTCTGCGCTTGATCAATTTCTTTGCCCTCTAATTTGGCAACTAAGTCAACCGAAGTGAAATCACCCATAGCTGCTGGACGCTCAATAGTCTTAAGAGTTCCAAAGCGAGCGCGTAGACGCTCCAGCTCCGCATCAATTTCTTCGTCGGTGACTTTGATGGCATCAACGGTAACTTTCATGCCCTTGATTTCGGGAAGCTTAATTTCTGGACGAACCTCAACTTCAATAGCAACAACTAGGTTGCCAGCGAAAGTCTTCTCATCCGGAGCGGAAACAACGTTTGCTGAGGGTGGGCCAAGTGGACGAAGCTTCTCAGCTTCAATCGCCATCCGATAAATACCATCGAGACCATCGTTGATTGCGTGGGCCAAAATAGCTCCGCGACCAACCCGCTGATCAAGGATTGCGGCAGGAATTTTTCCCTTGCGAAAACCTGGAATATTTACTGTCTCAGCGATGTGCTCGTAGGCGTGATCTAGTGAAGGCTTGAACTCTTCCGGGCTCACCTCAATGTTTAGCTTTACGCGGGTTGGGGCTAGGCGTTCAACAGTGGTCTTCAACAGTTTCTCCTGAATAAGGTTCGCAACGGAACCGGCTTTAGTTAGAAAAATGGTCGGGGTGACAGGACTCGAACCTGCGATATCCTGCTCCCAAAGCAGGCGCGCTAGCCACTACGCTACACCCCGGTACTAGACCCTGAACTTCTCCAGAACCTAACAACCTGACCAATCTTAGCCCATAGAATGGTGTAGCACTAATTCTTTGCGGATGTAGCTCAATGGTAGAGCCTCAGTCTTCCAAACTGATGGTGCGGGTTCGATTCCCGTCATCCGCTCCAATGCTGGCTATTTCTGGCAGCCAGGGCACCAGTAAAGCTTCCTACTTGCCATTACCTCAAGCACCACGGTCCCCTTACACCTCAGGCATTTGAGCCCCTCACGCTTATAAACGTAGTTTCGCTCATCATGGATCTTGCTCGAAGAGAGCTGCTCCTGCCTGGTCACCATCACTCCTTTAGCAATACCAACCTTCATCAGCGCAACCGAGTCCTGCCAAAGATTAACTACCTGCTTCTGGGTCAATGAATCCCCCGCCCGATGCGGACTGATCTTGGCTCTAAATAAGAGTTCAGCTCGATAAACATTTCCGACTCCGCTGAGCACGCTCTGATTCATCAGTAGTAACCCAATCGCCGACTTGGATTTCATAACTCGTTCGACAAACCTGGCTTGGTTGATCTTCTTCGGATCTGGATTAGTTGGATCCGGTCCCAACTTCTTCTCCAACAGTTTTACCTGCTGACTGTCAATCACTTCACAAACCGATGGGCCTCTTAGGTCAGCCATGGCTTTTGAGGTGTAGAAACGCGCTCTTACCTGACCGACGACGTCTTTCTCTGCTTTTCCGTAATAACGCCACTTACCGTAAATCCCCAAGTGAATGCGGACCGATAAACCATTATCGAAATCTAGAAAGAGTTGCTTACCGATAGCTCTAGCTTTCAAAAAGGTTCGATTATTCACCAGTTTTGCTTCAGCGGAGAACCTCCCTTGAGGTGAATCAACTTTGATTTTCTGCTTGGCGAGGTTTTTATTGAACCAGTTAGCGGTTCGTTGGACCGAATGTCCTTCAGGCATCTTTAGAGAATATCTCCGGTTTGTTCATAGCTGGCAATCTTGCCGATTCTTCTGACGTGACGCTCATCTTGGGAGAACGGTTCAGCAATAAATGCACTCACCAGCTCCAGCACTTCTTCCTTCTGGTGCTGTCTAGCCCCGACGGCAATGACGTTGGCATCATTGTGCTGCCTGGCTAACTTGGCGGTATCAAGATTCCAAACCAATGCTGCCCTAATACCTTTAACCTTGTTGGCAGCCATCTGCTCACCGTTACCAGATCCACCCAGAACAATGCCTAAAGCCTGCTCGCCGGCTTCTTCGTCCTGACGAACCGCAATAGCTGCATTAATGCAGAAGGCTGGGTAGTCATCGAGCGGGTCGTATTCCTGGGGTCCGTGGTCAAAAACCTCATGGCCTGCCTTGCCCAGTTCCTCAATCAGGTAGTGGCTGAGCTCTAGGCCAGCGTGGTCTGTGGCGATATGTATGCGCATTTGCGGTACCTCTAATCGGCAGTCTTGGGACAATACTAGGCTAGTTGCTGTTGTCTTAAACAAAACTATTGGAGTAAATAAATGCCAGGAGAAAACCTAACTAGAGTCGAAGCCGCCGAGCGTGCCGAGCTACTTGAGGTTCAGTCATACACCGTCGAACTTGACCTACTAAAAGGTGAAGAGATCTTTGGTGCCACCACCACCGTGAAGTTCACCAGCAACATGATTGGTGCATCTACCTTCATTGATGCCATCACCAAGACTGTTCACCGGGTGACGCTAAACGGTAAGGACCTGGATATCGCCAAGGTTTCCGATGGCGTTCGCATTCAGCTAGATGATCTGCAAGCAACCAACGAACTGGTAGTTGTCTCAGACAACCCATACATGCACACCGGTGAAGGTCTGCACAGATTCGTTGACCCAGTAGACAACGAGGTATACCTCTACACCCAGTTCGAGGTTCCAGACTCAAGAAGAATGTTTGCAGTCTTCGAGCAGCCAGATCTCAAGGCAACTTTCCAGTTCACCGTTGCTGCACCAAGCAAATGGAAACTGATCTCTAACTCTCCTACCCCAGCTCCGGTCGACCGCGGCGATGGCACAGCCATTTGGGTATTTGCTCCAACTCCAAGAATCTCTTCATACATCACCGCTCTGATCGCTGGTCCTTACGCCGAGTGGCGCGATGAACTAACCAGCTCAGATGGCAGAACTATTCCACTCGGTGTTTATGGTCGTGCATCGTTGGCTCAATTCATTGACGCCGATTACATCTTTGATAAGACCAAAGAGGGTTTCACCTTCTTCGAAGAGCAATTTGACTACCCATACCCGTTTGAGAAGTATGACCAGCTTTTTGTTCCTGACTTTAACGAAGGAGCTATGGAAAACGCTGGTGCAGTAACCATTACTGAAAGCTATGTATTTAGAAGTGCGGTGAACGGCTTCATCAAAGAGAGAAGAATCATCACTGTTCTTCACGAGCTAGCCCACATGTGGTTCGGTGACCTGGTCACCATGCGCTGGTGGAACGATCTGTGGTTAAACGAATCCTTCGCCGAATACGCTTCATACCTAGCAACTGCTGAAGCTACCGAATACAAAGATGCATGGACCACCTTTGCCTCTCACGAGAAGAGTTGGGGTTACCGTGAAGACCAGATGCCTTCAACTCATCCAGTTGTTGCTAACATTCGTGACCTTGAAGACGTTCAGGTTAACTTTGATGCGATCACCTATGCAAAGGGAGGCTCAGTTCTTCGTCAGCTAGTTGCCTGGGTAGGCCAGGAAAACTTCATGAAGGGGCTAGCTTCATACTTCAAGAAGTATGAGTTCCAGAATGCAGAACTGGTTGACCTACTAACCGAACTGGAACTGACCTCTGGTCGTGAACTTCGTGACTGGTCAAAGCTTTGGTTGGAAACCTCAGGAGTCAACACACTCCGTGCCGAGATGACCGAAGCTGACGGCAAAATTGCTAGCTTCACAGTCAAGCAGAGCTACCACCCTGACTACCCGACTCTTCGACCACACCGCCTAGGGATTGGTTACTACAACCTGGTAAACGGCAAGCTAGTGCGCACCCACCGCGTTGATGTTGACATCGATGGTGCCGAAACTAACATCCCAGAATTAGTTGGCACTGTTCGCCCAGACCTAGTCCTCCTCAACGACGGTGACTACGCCTATGCCAAGCTACGTCTGGATGATCGCTCATGGCAGACCACATTGGATCACCTAGCCGATGTTGAGGACTCACTTGCTCGTGCCCTAATCTGGGGTGCTGCCTGGGATTCAACTCGCGATGCTGAGGCAGACCCTAAGGACTTCATCCACATGGTGCTAAAGAACATCGGTAGTGAGTCAAACCCAACCGCGATGATGACACTGCTAAACCAATTGGTTACCGCCGCCACCATCTTCTTGAAGCCAGAAAATAGAAGCGAATACAAGACCAAGATTGGTAATGCACTTCTAGGTCTAGTTCGCAAGGCTGAGGCTGGCAGTGAATCTCAATTGCAGTTCCTTAAGTTCATCCCGCGCTTTGCTAACACCGAAGAACACGGCAAGGCACTTCGTGCACTGCTCACCGGTGCCGAAAAACTTTCCGGTCGTGAAATCGATACTGACCTGAAGTGGGATTTGCTAACCGGCTTGGTAACTCTAGGTCACGCTGATGAAGCTGAGATCGATGCGATGCTAGCCAGCGACAACACCGCTAACGGACAGAAAGCTGCAGCCATGGCTAAGGGAGCGATCCCAACTTCTGAGGCTAAGGCCAAGGTTTGGAATACCGCAGTTAACACCAACGAGTGGTCTAACACCATCCTGCAGTATTCAACTATCGGTTTCGGTCGAGGTGCTAGCGCTGAGTTACTGACTCCTTACGTTGATAAATATTTCCAAGACGTAATGAAGATGTGGACTGAGAAGACTTTCAAGATGGCCGAGTACGCTATCGTGAATCTCTACCCGCTTTCACTGGCTTCAAAGGAACTAGCCGATAAGACTCGTGCCTTCCTTGACCACCCAGAAGTAGTGGCAATTCCAGCTCTGCGCAGACTGCTAGTTGAAAACCTAGATCCAATCGATCGTGCCCTTAAGGTGCAGGCGAAAGATAACTGAGTATGAGCTTTGCCGGTCCACTTCCTGAATGGGTAACTACGCTTTACGCTGACTGGGGTCCCCTAATCAGAATTGCACTATCCATCCTTGCTGCACTGCTGCTTCGAGCAGTAATGCAGTTCATGATTCGACGCATCGTCAAAGGTGTTTCAAAGAGTGTAAAGAAGATTCAAAACGGTAACTCTCCTCTTGCTCAGGCAAGACTTCTGCAACGCACTAAGACAATTACCTCGGTGTTAGGAAATCTTGCCACCTGGTTCCTGATGTTCTCAGTAATCTCGGTAATTCTTTCCGAGGCTGGGGTGTCAGCCGGTGCGATTATTGCCGGTGCTGGAATTTTAGGTGCTGGTATCGGTTTCGGAGCTCAATCTCTGGTTCGTGATCTTATCTCTGGTCTATTCATTGTCTTTGAAGACCAGTATGGGGTTGGTGACTCGGTTGATTTAGGCCAAGCCTCAGGAATCGTTGAAGCAGTTGGGCTCAGGGTTACCCAAGTCAGAGATCTTGAAGGAACACTGTGGTTTGTTCGAAACGGTGAAATCCTTCGAGTTGGCAACCAGAGCCAGGGTTGGTCAAGGGTGGTTCTCGATGTTGCGCTGAGTTACTCGGCAGATGTTAACAAAGCTCAGGAACTGATGCGTAAAGCTGCAAAAGAAACAGCTAAAGCCCTACCAAAGCACGGCCTAGCCGATGCTGAAGTTTGGGGCATCAACGCACTGAGCGGTGACCAGGTCGTAGTTCGTCTAGTTCAAAAGACCAAGCCGGAACACAAAGATGAATTAGCCAGAGCACTGAGGGCTAACATCAAGGCTGTTTTTGATAAGAGCAAAATCAAACTGGCCACCGGAGCAAACTCAATCTACGTAAACGTCACTAACAAATGAGTGAAGATAACCAGTTCGAAGACCGAGATCGGGTAGAGACCCTGCGCATCTTCACCAAAAAAGGTGAAGATGTTGAAGGTGACCTTTACGAACTGGTTGGCGGTAAGCCATTTTTTGTAAGTCTCTGTGCCGCTTTTTATGCGGGCGTTAAAGATGATGAGTCGTTGAGACCGATGTATCCGGAAGAAGATCTTGGTCCAGCGGCAGAAAGACTGCAACTGTTTCTAGAACAGTACTGGGGCGGACCTAAGACCTATCAAGAATTGAGGGGACATCCGCAACTTCGGTTACGTCACGCTCCGTTCAAAATAAATCCAGCAGCTAGAGCAGCCTGGTTGAAACATATGCGTAAAGCTCTAGAGGATCAAAAGCTCCCGCCACTCTATGAAGCTCAGATGTGGGCGTATTTAGATCGTGCAGCAACGGCGATGCTGAACACGATGGAAGACTAAGAATTCATTGAGACATAGTCCAAGGCGAACTTGGATATCACGTGACCGTGCTTAGCGCTGACCCGAACCCACTCGCCAGAGACGTACCAAGAAACTATTTCACCCTCGGTTAGAAAACCTAAACCAGCTGCAACGAAAGCTGCACCCATCGGCACTGGGTATTTGTAGTCGTATGCCCTACCCCAGATCTCTGCTCGCACTCGAGCTGCAATTGGACCACCGACAGATGCCGGAAGTGTTTCGGTTATCTCAGCAACACCCTTTCGCGCAATCTCGGTGAGTTCCTCCTGAGTTATTTCTCCTCCGAGTTCCCAACCAACCCTGGTCGGTGTTTCACTGCTCCAGCTAACCGTAACCAGTTCTTCCGGCAGGCATACTTCATTGGCCCTGTCGGTTTTAGTTATTTTGCCCAAGCGCTTGACCAGAGAGACCTCCGCTTCAGCAACTTCTTTGCCAAGGGCACCCAGGGCGGAGGAGATACTCACGGTCAGGTCGAACTCAGCAGGCTCAGCCAAACTCATGGTTCGAAGCCCCAGAATCAGTGGGCTCTCCGAGTACTCGTCATCGGAGATTGGTGCCACATAAACAGTGAGGACATCCCCGTAGGCTCGGAACCTAACCGCACCTTTGGCATTTAGTTTCTGGGCTCGCTCTAAGTACCTGGTCAGGTCTAAAACGTCGGTTTCTTCGGGTAATACAAAACAGTTATTCATCTCTTACTAAACTAACGCTTGGTAAGCA
>JAURJV010000002.1 GCA_030832065.1 Rhodoluna sp.
CTCTATATAGGCATTGAGCACCCCTAAGTTCTGGGCTAAACTATCAAGGTTGCCTGATGGCACCCAGCGCTTGTAGCTCAACGGATAGAGCATCTGACTACGGATCAGAAGGTTGGGGGTTCGAGTCCCTCCAAGCGCACTTTGATAAAATTAGCGCGGAATCAGTTAGTGCTAGACTTAACTATGAGCACTTTTGGCCCCAATCTCCAGAAAATTCTTTCGGGAAACGGTTTAGCTCGCTTTATTCTTGCTCTTGTAGTTGCTGGAACTACGATCTTTCCAATTGAGAAACCTTTGTTTGCGGCTGCTAATCAGGATCGACCCAGTATTTCCGCTGGGTACTACCACACCTGCGCAGTTGTGAATGACGGCACAGTTAAGTGCTGGGGCAGAAACGATTTCGGTTTACTTGGTGATGGGACAACCACTCCACGCTCGTATCCCGTAACTGTAAGTGGCTTGAATAATGTGAAGTCTGTATCAGCAGGCTACCTTCACACCTGCGCCTTAATTTCTGACGGCACAGTTCGGTGCTGGGGCGCTAATGGCTCGGGTCGTTTAGGTGATGGTACAACTCAAGCTCGACTTAACCCCGTAGCCGTCTCCAATCTAAATGATGTCGTTGCAATTTCAGCAGGGTACCTTCACACCTGCGCTTTAATTAGTGACGGAAATGTTAAGTGCTGGGGCTTTAATGGTCAAGGTCGTTTAGGTGATGGAACTACAACTACTAGAAGCACACCTGTTCAGGTCTTGGGAATCAGTAACGTAGAGTCAATTTCATCCGGTTATTTCCATACTTGCGCAATTACAGCAGAAAAGAAGCCAATGTGCTGGGGTTCAAATGATTTCGGGCAACTTGGTGATGGCACGAATCAAAGTAGCGCAGTTCCAGTTGAAGTAGTCGGCTTACCAAGCGCTATTTCAATCGCTGCTGGAACTAGACACAGCTGCGCAATCTTGGCGACAAAAACTATTTCTTGCTGGGGGTCGAACGACTTTGGTCTTTTGGGGGACGGAACAGATCAGTCGAGATCAACGAAAGTTGATGTAGTTGGCTTAGTAGATGTGACCGGCCTAGCTTTGGGTGTTGCTCATACTTGTGCGCTCCTTTCCAATGGAACTGTAAGTTGCTGGGGAAGTAACGAATATCATCAGATTGGTGAGTTGAATGTCCCATTTATAAATCGAGCCAATCCTGTTGTATCAGAGCCGGACTTTCATTCTGTAACCGCAACTGGTTATCACAGTTGCGTGTACTCGCTTGCAGGCGTTATTAGATGTTGGGGTTCGAATGACTATGGCCAGGTTACGGGCGGGCCTTCTTCGTTGTTCCAAAACCCAGTCACAGTTGTTGGTTTTACAGGAAACTTCTCAAAGACTGGTTCGCCAACTATTTCGGGGCAACTTACTGTCGGAAGCACACTCTGGGCTAACGAAGGGGATTGGGATGAGGATGTCGCTTTTACATACCAGTGGCTTCGTGACGGACAAGTGATCGAAGGTGCTAATTTACGAAGTTATGTAACTCGGGAAGAGGACCTGCTGTCTAAATTGAGCTTTGAACTGACAGCATCTAAACCTAACGGACAGAGAAAGATTGTGTCCTCTGAATTTACGGCACCAGTCTGGTATGAATTTCCTCCTTCGAATTTTCCGTGCAGTAGAGTGGGCAAATTTGATGAAACACAAAACCTAGTTGTTATAGGAAACCCAAAGCCAGGCCAGATACTAAAGGGGCAATCCGGCACTTGGCCTACCGCAACAAAGCTCTGCACATTTTGGCTTCGAGACTCCACAGGTATATCTGGATCGAACAAGAGCTACTACAAAACAAACGTGTCAGACATTGGTAAATCAATCCGGTACGGAGTAGTTGCGACTTACAGTTCGGGGGAAGTTATCGCCCGAGTTTCTGGTGGGTTAAATGTAACCAAACTTAATTTTGATAAAGCAACTTCAGCAACCTTCATCAGCCAACCAAGAGTCGGACTGAAGGTTTCGGCCAAAAGCTCTAGCTGGGCACAGGGTACCACTTACAGTTATAAATGGCTGACCGATGGACTCGAGATTCCAGGCGCAAATTCTCTGAGTTACACTCCCACAGCTCGCGACGTCGGTCGCCGGCTGAGCTTGCTAGTTTGCGGTGTAAACGTTTCTTATGTTGATAGGTGCCTTGAATCTGAATCCAAAATTGTAGTACCAGGTATTTTGACAAACTTGACAAACATAGCAATACTTGGCCAAGCTAAAGTCGGATTTCCCCTAACCTTAAAACAAATTCCTTTACCAACTGATTCTCAGATATCAATCCAATGGCAGCTGGACGGTGAGGTGATTACAGGCGCAAATTCTCTTTCATATCTACCAACCCTTGAAGATCGTGGGAAAAACATAAGAGCAACAATTCGAGTGTTAGTTGATGGTTATCAAGAGCTTGTTAAGTCAACCCCGCAACGGCGGATCAACTGACTTAACGTTGCAACTGCATTTTCTTAAGACCTATAAGCCAATAGCTTTTGGCTGCACCTAAGAGGCATGCTGGTAGCTCGGAAATCAGTGCTACTCTTAGCGCTCCAGTTTGGGTCACCTTAATATCCAAAACCTTTGATCGGGTAACTTGCAAGATCTATTGAGGATCAGAAGGTTGGGGGTTCGAGTCCCTCCGAGCGCACTCTACATTTCAAGGGGTTCTCGCTCGTTGCCATTTATTTATTAGCATTTAGCCAACTGGGTGGACGACCAATTCTGAATTACTCAACACCGATGGAGTTGTCCTCAATAAATCTCAGGCTAAATAGGCCCTCTGGAGTATCTTAGAAATACATACATTTTTACTAGGGGAAATCATGAATGTAGAAAAGAAATCACCGAATTGGCTTGGCATCATTCTTTCCGTAATTGGTTTGTTGATAATGATCTTCGCTTTTGTCACTTTTGAAAGTACAGGTGAAGCTTTAAGAACAGACAATAATCCAGGGCTTGGCCTTCAACATGTTATGAGTGTGCCGATCGGTATTGTTGGGCTAATTATCTTGATAGCAGGACTGTTCGCACTGGGGAGTAAATCAGAGAAGTCTTAACCTGACAGGCAACGCTGCTCTTCGGTAGAGTCGAACAAAATTGCTTGGGATGCAATAGATCTAGGTATTGATTTTGTGGCCCACTGGGACTTTTTCGTATCCTCTGAGCACAAAGCCTGGTCTTCTGACTGGTTCTGATACAAGCTCTAGCTTCGGGTATTTGGCTATTAGGGCTGGAAGAGAAATACTCATTTCCATTCTGGCTAGTGGCGCTCCAATGCAGAAGTGTATACCTGCACCGAAACCGATTTGGGGGTTGGGCTCACGCGTGATGTCCATTTCTTCTGGCCGATCAAAGACTCTTTCATCTTGGTTTGCTGAACCTAATAGTGAAGCTATTTTCTGACCTTCCATCACAGTTACTCCGCCTATTTCGACATCAGCTGTTGCGGTTCTTTCAAATAACTGCAGCGGCGAATCAAAGCGAACAAATTCATCTACTGCAGTTTCTGCCATCCCGAATGGGTCTTTAGCTAGTAGTTCATATTGCTCTGGGCGGTTTAGTAATGCCACGAAGCCATTACCGAAGCCGTTAACGCTGGCTTCATGTCCGGCGTTTAGCAACAGGATGCAGGTTGCAATTAGTTCCTGAGCGTTGAGATTCTGGCCGTCTTCTTCAACGGTAGCAAGATCGCTGATTAGGTCGGTGCCTGGGTTTTTCTTTCTCTCCACCATGAGGTTATGCACGTATTCAGCGAATTCATGGCTTGCCTTACGAGCTGCTAATTGGGCTTGTTCTGACGGATCGATCTCATACATCTTTACTATGGCTTGAGACCAAGGTCTGAGTAGATGTTCATCTTCATCAGGGAAACCCAGTAGGGCTGCGATAACTTTTACCGGTAGTGGTTCAGCAAAGTCAGCTATTACATCGAATTGCCCAGTTGCTGCTACCTTCTCTTCGATTTTGACTAAGAGAGAATCTGTAAGCCGCACTACATCGGGGCGTAGGCTCTCGATCTTGTTTTTGTTGAACGCCTTTACCAAGAGCGAGCGCAACCTGGTGTGTTTCGGTGGCTCACTGTCTAACAGGCTGTCGCTGTGAAGCCAGTTATATTCATTCCACTGTTCTTCTGGCTGGCGAGGCTTAAAGATTCTGCCCAGTGATCTATTTCTCAAGACTGCATTGGCATCAGCATAGGTAGCTGCCAGGAACATACCGGAGTTCTCGTCCCAGACTGGTCTACCTGCTTGGCGAAGTTCCTTCAGCTGCGGATACGGGTTCTCAATGAAACTGGAATCGCTGAAGTCAATCATGGTTAGAGATTACTCCTGATTCAAAAGAGAGCAGGAAGGGGACCTCCCTTAGCGAGAGCAAGAGAACCAGTGCAAGGCCGCTTTTAGTCATTCTTACGGTAAGTCAGGTAAATTAAGAGGCATTTAATCTTCTCCAGAGCGTTAGGTTTATTTGGCTTTCAACTTACTAAGGTAAAAGTATGCGAATAGTAATAGCGGCCTTGCTCTCCACATTGTTGGGGCTAGGAACTTCGCTCAGCAGCGCTAATGCTGAGGACTATTACTATTGGCCGGAGTTCGGCACTTTTGCAGAACACAATAACTGGGGATCTGAATTCATTAGAGTTTCTCAAGCCAACAACTTAGGTGTCACCGGTACCGGAGTTAAGGTGGCTGTGCTGGATGAGGGTTTAGCTGACTACGAGCCAAGCCTGAGGAACAAAGTAGTCGCCTACAAAAACTTTCTACCTGGGCAGAGCCTTAGAGCAGAGCACGGCACCATGGCCGCTTCCCTAATCTCAGCTGACTATAACCCTGCGGTTGGTATCCAAGGTGTTGCACCAAACGCATCGCTTATGGTTGCCAAGGTTTGTCACCGAAGCAGTTGTGAATGGGAGGCCATTCGTAAAGCAGTCAACTGGGCAGTTGCCGAAGGCGCACAAGTAATCAGCATGAGTTTTTCGGGCAATATTGATCCATACATGCACGCCACGATTAGAGCGGCCATAGACAAGGGTGTTGTAATCGTTGCCGCTCTGGGTAACTGGGGATGTAATCCATACGGTTACTGGGGCATGAACCGTAGCTGTGTTCAAGGTAAGACCACTGAGGGAACCCAGGCGACATATCCAATTGCAGGATTAATTGGTGCAGGTGCTTCTGATCAAAGAGGTGGAAGAGTTTCAACTCTCTACTGGAGTTCTAGCTTTGGTCCTAACATGGACTTACTCGCACCAGGTACGGACATCTCCGCATATGATGCGTACGCTGCATCAAATGGTTTTGGTGGAACCTCAGCCGCTACACCTTATATAGCAGGAGCGGCTGCGCTACTGCTATCGATTAACGCAGACTTTACTCCAGCTGACATTCAGGCGATACTCCAATCAACTGCCAGTAAGCCTTTTATTGAAAAAGCTAAAGTGTGGGACAGCTGTGTTAGAAATTCTGAGACCAATGCTTGGTCATGTAATCAGGTAGTTGACTCAAATCTGCCACAGCAGTACTACACCGGTGCTGGTGTATTGAATGTTGAAGCAGCTGTAATTCTGGCGAAGAAAATAGTTTCTGGGAAGCTCTTACCGCCAGTTCAATTGACTCAGAGCAACCTTGAACTGAACATTCAATGGGACGGTGGTCCAGCAGATCTATATCTGAATTCAGAACTGTTAGCCCAAAACGCAGAAAGTGGTTATACCTACCAAGGCTATAAAGGCCAAAGTATTTCAGTTCAAATTAGGCGGGCCGGTAATCTCTCAAGGCCAGTAACGACAATGATGGTCGAGGAAATTCTTCCACTGAAGCCAATTGTTACGAATGCCTACGGCTTGATCGGTGAGCTCAGGATTGGAATCGAGAATTTGTCGAGTCAGTCTGATTTAGTTTGGCGAACTAAAGACATTTCCAGTTGGTATTCAGATGGCTATTCAGCTGTGTTTACTTCTGAAAACGGTGATAAGTATGGCTGCCGAGCTTATCCAGAACAGACAGGATTGAATGACTATTTCTGGTGTGAAATTCCCCCAACCATTTCGGCTATTTCGGGACGATTGAGTATCATCGGTAAGAACTCTCACCTCGGTGCTGAATCGGATTTAATCAGTGTCACTAATTTCTACGGTCCTCGCCCCATTGAAATTAGAAGCGTGTATCAGGAGGACGGTTTCCCACTCTTTGATTGGGATGAGGTACCAAACGCCTTGAGTTACGAGTATCGCTATGAGAGTGACTACATCTTGCACTGCACCACTGAAACCAGCTTCAAGGTTACCGATCAGTCTGTTCTACCCAGAGGATTTAGTGTGACAGCTCGTCCAGAAGCAGACTGCACAGGTAATCCAGTTGGGCAGAGTGAAAGTGTCACATATACGCCGCTACCAGCTAAAGTCCCTAAGCCAACAGGCATAACTGTAAAGCAGCTCTTCTACGAGTACGTTGAGTTTGAGGTTCCTAACCGAAATCTAAATTCGCAGTGGCGTATCTACAGATCTGATGGCTTGATGGTTCGCATCAATAACGGTCAACGTCTCACCGTAGGTATGCAGCCCAATGAAGACGTGAACAATAGAACCTTCACTTACCGATTCTCGGAAATGGTCCAGAGTACTTGGGCAGACTCCTGGAGCGAACTGAGTGATCCAATTGAGGTAACGCTCCCAGCCTTTGAGAAGACGTCAGCTAGCTGTGTAAAGCGAATGAAGTCAATTACCGTCAAATGCATTGTGCAGAATCACCGCGATGCGCAAAGCATTCGCATTGAGTATTTGGATTTTGATTACCAGGTGATTGCTTATCAAGAGGTTACTAACGACGGAAACCTCAGAGTTCAAGTAAGAGATGTTAAGGGAGCAGCATACGTTCGCACCTCACCAACCATGGGTATCGAGCGAAGTAGAAATTCTTGGTATCGCAGAGGTGAAGGCGTAATCACTGAAATTGCTAGAAGCAATTATGAGAAACTTCTAACTCAGAAACAATAAAAGCTAGTTCCAAACAATAGTTGCACTGGATTTAATGCTGGTGCCTTGAATTGTTGCCGTCACAGTCGTATTAGCTCTCTTTTTATTCACATTAGAAATGTAGAAGTAAACCACACCTGAGGCATCTGAGGTTAGCGTTGTTGAGCTTGCGTGTTCGCCGGTTCCTTTGAAAGTGATGACCACTTTCATGTCTCTAACCGCTCTGGTGTTTTCAGTGATTCGGAAACGAACCAGGGCAGCCCCACCTAGGGGTGCTTTAACAGTTCCAGCGACAGCGGCTATTTTGCTCTTAGGTGCGGCAAAGGTCACTACTGCTGGATCGGTCTGAACAATGTTTGGTCCAGAAAGCAAAATGTATTTGAACGACGAAGATAGCGAAACCCCACTGATGGTTACTGTTATGCCGGCATTACCGGCACCATCGAGAGCGAACATGCAGCTGTGTGAATCGCCGGCGAGTACCTGCTGTTCACAACCACTTGAGCTAGCTCTCGGTGAGCCAGTCATAACTATGCTCAAGCCTGAACTAATGGCAAAAAAGTTGATTTGAGCGAACTTACCAGCATCACTTACTGATCCTTTATAAGTCAGTACAAAGGTAGAAGTTTGGGTGGATAGCGATGTGTTGTAGCCGGTACGGACTGTCGCAGGGGCAACCAGTGAAACAGTGGAGAGGCTCGGCCTTGAGATCCAGGTGTTATCAGCTTGAGCTGCTTGGACTGGAGCAATTGATATTGCTGCCACTAATGCTGCTTGGATCAAATATGTAAACGTTCTCTGGTGCATGCGGAATACCCATCATTAGATGGTGCGCACACACCTTTGGAACACAGTGGTCTGATTCTATTGGGGATTCAGAAATACCCAATGCCCTAACAGGGTTTCGAAACCAGATTGGTAACATTACCTAGTGAGCAGAGAAGAACGTCATACCCGGGAACGGTTGTTGGAAACAGCCGTATCCATGTTGGATGAGATGGATGAAAGTGACATTTCAGCATCAGAGATTCTTCGCAGGACCGGGATCGCCCGAGGTTCCCTGTATCACTTCTTCGAAAGCATCGATGAACTAGTCCAGGAAGCATATCTGGTCCGATTCTCAAGATATGTAGAAGCAAGCGGTGGGGTTATCCAGAAGATTCTGGATGAGAGCCAGACCAAAGAGCAGTTCTTTGAAGGTATGGCTAGGGTTACCGAACTCACCCAAGATCCAGCTCGCAAGGGTAACCGCTATGAGCGAGCTCGCATCCTAGGTATGGCTGAGAGAAATGACAAGTTTAGAAGCTCACTAGGCAAAGTGCAGTCTGGGCTAACTGACCTATTTACTGCCCAGTTCAAAGAGGCCCAAAACCGAGGTTGGCTGAACAAGGACTTTGACCCCAGAGCGGCAGCTGTTCTCATTCAGGCTTACACTCTGGGCAAAGTGGTCGATGACGTGGTTGATAACCCAATGGACGCCGTCGCTTGGAACGCCCTGATTGGGTTGATCGTGGACAACACGCTCACCCAAAAATAGGTAAATCTTTAGTCATTTAGGCCAATAGGCACCTTTTTCAGTAGTATTAGACAGAATGTCTAGTAGAAACTAGGCAAGCGTCCAGTGGACCAAATTAAATCAAAAACAAATAAGGAACTTTTGTGAAAACAACATTTAGAAAAATTACTGTGCTGGTTAGCTCAGTGATGCTAGCTGCAGTTGGCTTGGTAACTATGCCTGCAACTTCAGCTTCAGCCGCAGGCTCATTGAAGCCTTGGAACGGCTACGTAAATCTGTGGGGTGGCGGAAACAACCTCTCCAACACCACTGGAGATTTTTCTCTGCCTGGTGGCAATCTCGGTGCGAACTTCAGCTACAGTGCGAGAGTTCCATTCGGTACTGTTCAGGCTGGAGATGTCCTGACTCTCAAGCTAAAGCTGGTTAAGGTTTCAGACAACACCCCTTACGAGGTTCGTCAGAACGGTTGTTCAACATCGACAAAGCTATGGCTTGAAACTCAACCGAACTGTGATCAAGGTTTTAGAACTGGTGGAACGGAACTGGTTTACACGCAGACTCTAACTGCAGCTGAAGCTTCTTCAGGAATCTTCACCAACTTCAACACCAGCAGTTACACGGACCCTAACAACAGTCAATACATCTACAACCGTCAGTACTTCGGTTTCTACATGATCACTCCGGATGAAACAGCAGCCGTGAAGATGGTTGCAACTTGGACTAAGAACAATGTCGTTGTAACTCCAACTGCAAACTCCGTCAACTACTGGATGAACATCAACGCTGGCTTCGAAGATGTTGGCGAAGGTTTTACAGTTTCACAGGAACTTTCCTCTGCTCTAGTTCCAACCGGTAACCAGTATTACGGTGGAACCGGAATCAACACCGGTGGTTGTATTAACACCACTGGCTTGGCTACTGGAACTGTAATCGAAGTTGACTATTCGCTAACGCTAAACGGCGGAGCTCCACAAAAAGTTGATAACTACTCAGGTAGCACAAACTTGAACTGGTATGTAAACAACAACATGGGTGGACAAGGTACCGAAGGAGTTGACTGGGGATATGTTTCCAGCGGAGTCAACCAACCTAGCACTGGAAAGTACACCCTTCCAGGTCTGACTCAGAAGATGATCGATGGTTACATGACCGGGCCAAACCTAGCAAGTAAGTCAAACCTTATGGGCTTCAACGTAGGTTTCTATGGAATCAAGCTTGTTCCAGGTGAGTACAAACTCACTTTGGGAGCTCACGTTCAAGGTCAGAGCACTAATTTGCTGTTCAACTGTGACTCGACCGACGTTGTTAACCTGTCTTCAACTAAGCAGGCTAACGGTGACATCGTGATTAAGTTCGCTGAAGCTGGAACTAGCAAGTATGACCAGGCTTCAATGCACTACTGCCAGCTACGTCCGAACACCAAGACTTCACAAAATGAGCGTTGGGCATTCATCGGCGGCGCTATGGCAGTTGAGGTTTCACCAGCTACTTCACCGAGAACATTTACTTGTACTCTGAAGGGCCTAGAGCCAGGCAAGAGCTTCAACCTCGCTATGGCGAACCTGTTGGGTAACGGTTGGGCTATTGACTTCCAATACACCTGGTTATCGGTGAAGTCGTCGCCTAACGTGTCGACAGATGCAACTATCGAATCTATTGGTATTGGTTCTGCAACCACTGACGTCTACTTTGATCCAGCGGTTACCACCTACAACCTAACTTCGGAAGACACAACTACTGACTATCCAACAGTGGTAACTTCAAACTCAACTTCAACATTTGTTGTTAAGTTGGGTGGAACAACTGTTACTAAGCCAAACAAGCTAAACCTTGTTACCGGTAAGAACGTTGTGACCGTTGAGGTTACATCACCTAGCGGTGCGAAGAAGACCTATACCTTCAACATCACTAAGGTGAACACCTCAACTGATGCAACATTGAAGTCCCTGAGCTTTGGAAGTAAAACGCTTACTCCAGCATTCAGTGCGACTACAACTAGCTACAGTGCAGCTGTTGGCAGCTCAGTCTCCAGCTACCCATTCCCAAGCGCAGAAGCAAACCAAGATGGTGCAACTGTTGTTGTGAAGCAGGGTGGATCAGTTGTTACCGGTCCTGGTGACCTGACTCTGGCTGAAGGCGCAAACGTTGTGACTGTTGAAGTTACAGCTAAGGATGGAACTACTAAGAAGACCTACACCATGACCATTACTAGAGCTGCGGCTGCTAAGGATGCGTCACTAACTGGTCTGCCAAGTGTTTCAGGCACAACAGTTTCACCAGCATTCAGTTCTGATGTAACCTCATACACCAGCAGCGTTAGTGAATCAACTACCTCTGTTGAGTTGGACGACGATGTTGCTAAGACTGTAAGCGGCGCAACCGTTGTTTACAAGCTAAACGGTGTAGTTGTTACTGCTCCTGGAACCTTGAACCTAAGACCAGGCGACAACAAACTAGAAACCATCGTTACTTCATCTGATGGCACAGTGACCAAGACCTACACACAGACAATTACTCGCGCTGTATTGGCCGCTGGATCATCAACCGATGCAAACGATGCTCGCATGGCTGTAAACCCAGTACCAGGCGCTAGCTATGTTGCTAAGGATGGAACTACTGTTGAAGGCTTTGACTCAGAGCTAAGCTATGAGCCAAACGTCTACACCAAGAACGTTCCAGCTAACCAGACAACCGTTCGCATTGATGCCGGTGGTGCTGCTAACAGCGGTGCAACCATCGTCAACGAGTACTCAACCGATGGTGGAGCTACCTGGACAACTGTTGTTGCTCCTGGCACTGCGCCACTAACCAACGGTAAGACAACCAAGATTAGGACAACTGTTACTAACGGCACCTCCACCAAGGTTTATGTAACCGACGTGATTAGCCCTGCAGTTGATCCAAACGCTGACGTTGCTCCTGCCGATGGTGACGGTGACATTCCTGCAAAGGGTATCGCCGGTACCGGTAAGTTCATCGCCTCGAATGACTCAACCTTCCAGTTGGCTTGGACCAAGTCAACCGGAAAGCTTGTTTCACAGGCAACCGGTATTTACACCGGTTACATCGAAGCGAAGATCACCTTCACTAAGGCGGGTAAGTCTTATACCTGTACTACACAGTTCGGTACCATCAAGGCCATGCCTGCTGCTACCGCTGCTCAGAAGGCTGCTGCTATGAAGATGAAGACCTTCGCAGGTAAGCAGTTCTGTACAGACAAGACCAAGATGAACCCTGCAACTACAGCTCCAGTTGGTGGATTGACAAAGGCTAACTTCCTAAAGATCAAGCCGATGAACAAGACCACAGCTGAGCTAAACCAGGAGAAGGCTGCTCTGACAGCCCTCAAGGGATTCACTGGTGAAGTCCAGATTCAGGTAGTTCGCTACCGTGCCTGGCCTTCAACTATGGTCAACCTAGGTAACTGGGACTCTAAGGGTGGAAAGATTTCCGTCCAGATCCGTAACACCAAGGTTGCGCTGAACTAAGGCAATAACTAATAAAGCCCCTGGGAAACCAGGGGCTTTATTGTTTTAATCTAAACCGCGACAGTAGATGCGTTCGACGCTGCCATATTCGGCTTTGGAATTTTTACTAACCACACCCAGAGTTACTCTTTCACCCATTTGGTATTCCTCGCCATTCGGTGCGATCTTGGTCACCTCAATAACCTCTAAGACAGCAGAGCCAACATTATCTTCTTCACGGGTAGCAAATTCCATGTAGATTGACGGGCAGCCTTTGTTTCTGGCAAGGGCGTAAATACACCAGCTTGAATCTAACCCGCAGTTTTGATCCCCGTACTCATCATCGTTGTAGAAGCGGTAATAAACATCATCTAGAGTTGCGTTACGCCCAGAGGATGTAGTTCTGGAATACCCCTCATCTTTTTGAGCGTCAGTGAGGTTGTAGTCAGCGGGGAAAACATATTCATCAAGGCCAAATCGAACCCCAATTAGCACCGCTATTCCAGCGGCAAAAAGTAATACCACTTGTGCTATTCCCACCCCGATAAGTACTATTTTTCCGCCCCGAGTTTTCTTCAGCTCAATACTTTTCTGAGCCCACCACTTTCCCAAAGGTGTATTCGCGAGTAACTTGCTGCGTCGCGAGCTCTTTTCTCCTTGAGCTTTAGCACTCTCGATATACTTAGCTCTTCTTCTTGCGGCGACTTGTTCACGCCTATTGCCCTCAGGCTGTTTTTGTTCTTCTGGATTCCCCATTGCTAAAGCCTAATGGCACTCGAAGTAGGCTAGATTCATGCCACGCATAGCCAGAATCAAGAACGGGTTTCCACCTAAGGTGTGTTTGAAGTGTGGTTTGGAGTTTGAGTGGCGAAAGAAGTGGGCTAGAGACTGGGACCAGGTTAAGTACTGCTCGGAGAAATGCAGGAAATCTTGATCAATAGAGTTCTCTACATACCTTTCGATCACCTAAACCAATCCTTTGGTGTTTTAGCAACTGCCAATAAGGACTCTGATTTGGTTGTCCTGATTGAGAGCAAGCGAATGCTAACCGGGCGTAACTGGCACCCAGAGCGGCTGTTCTTTCTAGTTTCTTCAGCCAGACACTTTGCCGCTGAACTGTTGCAGGCAGGCTTCAAGGTCGAATACATCAAAGCGGAAACCACCATTGATGGCCTCAAGAGTCTAGGGATTAGCGCACCTATTTATTGTGCTGAACCCAGCTCATTCAGGCAATCAGCCCAACTCAAAGAGTTTGGGGTCAGTTTCATTCCCAATGATTTCTTCCTAACTCCAAGAACCTTATTTAGCGAGTGGGCGGCAAAACAGAAGAGCTTTGTGATGGAGAATTTCTACCGAGCTCAGCGCCAACGCTTGAACATTCTGGTTGAAGCTGGGGCTCCTGAAGGTGGGCAGTGGAATTACGACAAGGACAACAGGCTTGGACCACCTAAAAATTATGTGTTTCCAGAGCCACTTAGTTTCCAGCGGGATGAAATAGATCTAGCGGTGGCTAAGGAGCTTGGGATGACCCCAACCAGCTACTGGGCGACTAGCAGAGCTTCAGCTTTATCGGCATTAGAACATTTCGTGGAACACAACCTAACTGGTTTTGGTCCTTACGAAGACGCCAGCACGAACAGCAGTTGGTCACTGCATCACTCGCTGCTCAGTCCCTATCTAAATAATGGTTTACTTCACGCCGGTGAAGTCGTGGATGCTGTCGTCAAGAAATACAGATCTGGGAACGTTCCTATTCAATCGGTCGAAGCATTTGTCAGACAGGTGATTGGCTGGCGTGAGCATATAAACGGCATGTATTGGTTCTTGGGAGAGGAGTATCGAGAACTCAATGGCTTGAGCGCTAATCGCAGAATCCTGCCAGTGTTTACTGACTCTAAGAAAACCAAGATGAACTGCGTTGGCAGTGTGGTCGCCGATCTTGAGTCCAGAGCCTGGGTTCATCACATTCCTCGCCTGATGATTTTGAGTAATTTGGCTTTACTAACTGGCACTAACCCTCAGCAGTTCCTAGATTGGATGAGAGAAAACTTTATCGACGCTGCTGAATGGGTAATGGTGCCGAACGTTATTGGTATGGGGGTGCATGCCGATAGTGGGAGGCTGATGACTAAACCATATGCTGGGGGAGGTTCATACATTTCTCGGATGACCGAATACTGTAAGGGCTGCAGTTATGACCCGAAGCTTAGAAGCGGCGAGAACGCCTGTCCGTTCACAACTTTGTATTGGGATTTCCTTGACCGGCACCATGAAACCTTCAAAAAGAATCATCGAATGAGCCAACAGGTAAATGGGCTCAAGAGACTGAGTGATCTGCCTGAACTCAGAGAACGAGCCAAAGAAGTTTTATTAGGACTTGACCAGGGAACGATTTAGGCTTAAAGCATGAGTAGCTCTGTTTTGATTTTTGACGGTGATTGCAGTTTCTGCACATCAACCGCAAACTACTTCACCAAAAGCACAGCCGGCAGGGTTAGGGCAGAGGCCTGGCAGTTAACGGATCTGACTAAGTATGGTTTGACCAGCGAGCAGACGATAAAGCGGGTCTACCTAATTGGTGAAAGCAAGCAGTATGAAGCCAACTGGGCTTTCGCTAAATTGCTTACCTTACAGACAAACGTCTTCTATAAGCTGCTTGGGTATTTGCTCTTTATTCCACCAATTAGCTGGCTAGCCATACCCGGCTATTACCTGGTGGCAAGGTATCGCCACCTGCTACCCGGTGGGACACCAGCTTGTAAGCTCTAGGGTTTACGGATCTCGAAAGCCACTTTGCTTATTTGGTTTGATGGAATCAAAGTTGGGTCAAAGAGCGCGTAGCCGAACTTCATGCCGGTCCTACTGATTGGATTTGCCATCGAGCTGGCTATCTGGTTGCCGTCGGGGTCTAGGAAATAGATGTCAATAACATTTCCAAAGCAGCTGCTACTTATGTCCCTGATCGTGATGCTGTTGAAGTAGAAGTCACTTGAAGTGATTCTGGACTGCATGGAAACAGCCAGCGAGTTATCACACTGGCCAATGGTGACAACCCCTGAGCCGCCATCTGTCCCAGAAGCGTTTAGAAGTGTCACGGTAACCTTTCTAGCCTCGGCAGTCTTACCATTGCCGGTGTATCCCAAGGTGCTGTTTATGGTTACCGTGCCGGTGATTCTCCTGATGTAATCGCAAATGTTTTGCGACCTGGCTTTGGCCAGTTTCTCTAGAAAAGCCTTAGTTCGGTTCTTCACGTTCTGTCCGGTATAGCCAACACAGCTAGCCACGTTGTAGTTCGGGTTAGCCAGTATCCAAGCTTTGATGTTCTTTTTCATGGCCACGGTAACTTCTGACTTCTCAAAAGCAAAACCGGTAAAGGTCTTTGAAATCTGGGCTGGTTCCGCGTTTGCTTTCCCGGAGCTGATCAAGGAAATTCCGAGAACAATCAGCAGTATGGAGATGGCTGCGATCAGCCTTGTCCTAAACATCACTTATTTCTCAGAGTTCGAATCCCATAGCCAATTAGGTAGCCGCCACCAACTATTAGGACAACAATAATTAGACCGACCGGATTGAGAAGTTTTCCAATCAAGGGAATCTTTAGAAAAACTGTTCCGACTACATCATCCTTGGCCACTGGCAGAGCATCCATGCTCTGATTGTTGTCACCTTTGAATTGATAGTTTTCTGTTGCATCTAATGTGATTACGCGGTGAACAACATCTTGACGGATGGTTCCGGCAAAGTCGCGCTGGTGATAGATGGCTACTTCACCCACTGTTGGCTTAATCCAGTTAGCACTTACAACAAGATCCCCCGGTTGTATTTTTGGAGTCATTGAGTCAGTCAGAACTGATCTGATGGAGATAACTCCAAAAATGGAAAGTAGTAACGGCACAGCAAGGAGGGTTGCCAATACTATTGACAACCCTCGCTTGAATGCTGTTTGTTTAGCCATTTAGTTAGCTAGTGGTGATAGCTACTTTGGTAATTGTTGTTGCGTCACAGCCAGATGCGATGGTTACAGTTTTGGTAACGTCATCATCAGTACCAGTGGTACCGCCATCTGAAATTGTGAAGGAGTCTTGGTTTGCTCCTGAGGTGTGTGTTCCATCAACGCTGCAAACAGTTCCGCTGGCACCGATAAGTGATACGTGCAGGGTCTTGTCTTTGCATGCGAAGTCCTTGATTCCAGAAACAACTACTGTTGTTGCTTCAAACTTAGAAGTTGAAGTGTTGTATTCCTGGTTCACGGTTGTCGTCAAAGCTGCGTCACATGAACTTGTGCTGGCCAGACCCTGACCGAATTCGATGCTCGATCCACCGTTGATGGTGATGCTGTTTGCGGCGAATACGCCACCGATGCTAACCGCAATAGCTCCGGCAGCAATTAGACCGATAATCAGTCCCTTTTTGCGCTTCTTCTCAGAAGGCTGGTTATCTAGAGCCATTTCATTCCTTTTCCTTGTTAAAACCTCTACAGGTAAATATTCAACCATAAATCTATCATTGTCAAATGAATTACTGAGGTTTGAGCGCTCTAATTCACTGAAATTCAGGGATTTTTAGACCAATCTGAGGGCTTTTTCAATCATCGCTCTGGAAACCAGCCGATGATCAAGGTTACTGATTTCCAATCCCGCGTTCTGCAAGACTGCCAAACCGATACCTATGCAGTGCACCAAATAGGGGATTGGACCATCAGTCATCCCAGTTTTTTCATACGGCCTCAGTTTGGTAGCAAGCAGTGCATTGGTGGCCTTGAGATTCTTAGCCATTCGCTTGGCAAGGTTTGGCCTGGTTCGAGCACCCAGATGAATTTCGATTCTGAAGTTGCGCCAAGTCTTTCTCGCTGGCATTAGCCCAGCCATAACAAACTGACCGAATTCATCCGCTGCAAAGTTTGTGGCATTTAGTAAACCGAAGTTCTGTTGCACAATTTCCGAAATTGCCAGCTCAAAAGATCCTTCGATAAGTTCATCCACCTTGGCAAATCTTGGGTAGAGAGCACCGGTGGAAACTTGAGCACGTCTGGCAACTCGCGCCATTGAAGCCGATTTGACACCGGCACTTGCAATGACTTCAATTGCAGCCTGCAGCAATCTGCTATCGAGGGTTTCGGTTTTAGGAGTTGGATCCGTAACAGGAGGCAGCGAGGGTTTAGGTAGTTTCAGGTTTTTGTATTTGGCTATGTCTATTGAATTCAAAATAGGTTCGATAAAAGCAGCACCGTGAACATTTGAATCCACCGGATCAGTGATGGTTGAACCTATACGAACAGCCATCAACCAAATCGCAATTTCTTTCTCGATGTCGGTTTTGTAATCGTGTTTATCCCACCAAGATTCAATTTTTGGTTCAGTCAATTCAAGGACTTCAGGAATTCGATGAGCGGCAGCGAGAATCTCGGTCATCGCACGGTTTAGTTTTTTCTCTGACCCTTTGAGTGAGCCGATAACTTTTGTCGGTTCGAGCAGGCTATCTAACCAGTCATCTGCTTTAGCCAACCAGATTTCAGCAAGAAGTCCGCTGATGTCACCGAAGTATGAATAAAAAGTTGGTCTTGATGTTTTAGCTGCATCGCTAATGGATTGAACCGATACTTGGTCTATGCCTTCATCGGCGATAGCTGAGATCCCTGCTTCGATGAGACCAGCCATTGCCAGTTTCTGAGCTTCGGGATTGACTCTTCTTGCCATGCTTTACAGTGTAAAGGTAAATAGGTCCTTGGCAACAGGAGATACGTAAATTCACCTTATATAAAGATATCGTTGTTGAATATTGGGCTGAAACCGCATTCATGACCGAGGTCAGGTATATTCTGAACTCATGAAACCAACCTCGAGATTTAAATCACTTTTTGTTCTGGTAGCCCTAGCGCTACCTCTGGCATTATCGCCACACGCAGCTACCGCTGTTGTGACCTATTCGGTTCCGGGTGCACCCCAGAACGTATCCGCTGTCCCAGCTGAAGGTGGCTTCACTGTTAGTTGGTCTGCTCCTTCATCAAGTGGTAACACCGAGATCGTCAAGTATGTAGTTGACGGTGGTAACGGAACCTGTACAACGACAGTTGATGGCACAGCGACCAGCGCTTTCGTTCCAGCTATTACAGCCAACGCAGCCAGCTTCAGCGTTTATGCGGTTAACAGCCAGGGCTTCGGCGCAGCGTCAGTTGCAACAACTGCTGTTGCTCCAAATGCTGCGAAGACTGGTTTCTTCGCCATGGACACAAAGGGAATTACCAGAAACATCGGTTCGTCTACAGGTAACTTCAGCAGGCTGAGCATTAAGTCATCTGCTTACCTTGGATCAGTTGCAACACCATCAGGCAACGGTGCCTGGTTGCTTGCTCCACGTAACCGAATTGTCCCACTGGGTGACGCAACAGTTTCAAACGTACCTTTATATGAGCCTGCAGTGGCAATCATTCCTTCCTATAACCGTTTGGGTTACTACCTGATTGGTAAGAGTGGAATGATTACTTCTTCGGCTGACGCTCCAGCTATCGGTGGAAACCTTTCATTGGGCAACATCGTAATTGTTGGTGGTGCAGCTACTTCTTCTGGTGCTGGTATCTGGCTAGTTGCAAACAACGGAAAGATCTACGGCAAGGGAGACGCAAATAGCGGTGCTCTAGCTAAGGACAAGTATGTTCGTGTTATTCCACGCGCAACCGGAGATGGCTTCTGGGCTCTTAAGAAGTCTGGAGCAATCGTTTCCTACGGCGACGCCCCATCAATTTCTGGAACTGCACTAAACGTCAAGGATGTCTCTTTGGCAAGCAACGGGAATGGTTTCTACGCAATCGACAACAACGGTGCGATTACCGCCTACGGTGATGTCCCAGCTGCTCCAACTGACAGTCTCCCTGGTGCTGTTGCCTTGATCAACACCGCCAAGGTTTCAGCGGTCAAGGACTTCGTCATCAACGCATTCAGCGACTTCCACGGTGCACTTGATTACACCAAGACGACTGCTTCTGGTCAGGACGTCTACACCGGTGGTGCAGCTGTTATGGCTTCGCTGTTTGCAGCTGACCGAACCGCCAACCCAGCAACATTCGTTCTTTCGAGCGGTGACAACTGGGGTGCTGCTCCACCACTATCAACAGTGTTTGACGAAATGCCTACAGTTGAAGCTCTGAACTTCATGGGTGTGGACGCAACCACTTACGGTAACCACGAGCACGACAATCCACTTGCCAAAGTTAACCAGCGTATTGCTGCTTCTAAATACCAGTGGGTTGTTTCGAACTACTCAAGCTTGACCGAACTCTCAGCATCAAACGTCTATGGAGTCAAGACTCTACCTTGGACCATTGTTGAGCGCGGTGGAGTTAAGGTGGGTCTTATCGGTCTAAACACCCCAGACACCAAGGAAGTTATTTTCCCTGGCAACCTTGGCAACATTGACATCGGTGACATCCTTGGAACCAATGCTGCTGGAACCGCAACGAAAGCTCAGGTGAGCGCGGCGATTCAATCAGCTCGTAAGGCTGGAGCAGACATTGTTGTCTCACTGGTACACGAAGGTTTCTCACAGTTCAACAGTGAGACTGGAGTTGCCGAAGGTAGATTGCTTGACATTGCTCCATTGCTAAGTGGATCAGACATCGTTCTTGGTGGACACAGCCACTTGAGATACGGAAGCGTTGTTGGCGGCAAACTAGTTGCCCAAACCACTAACGCTGGTGCTTTGGTAAACAAGGTTCACGCCTGTGTTGATACAGCTACTCACAAGACAATCGGTACCCGCCTTGAGCAGTTCAACCCAGCCGTAAAGGTTGTTGCCGGCACAGCTTTGGCTGCCACTCCACTGAACCAAGACGCAGTGAACTCCATTGCTGGTTATCGAACCAACCTTGGAACTAAGTACAACGTGGTAATCGGATCGATTTCTGACGTTGCACCTAACGGTGGATCACCTCAGGTTCAACGTAACTACGAAACTGCACTGGGTGATTACATTGCCGACAACCTTAGGCTCGCAATGGGCACTCAGATAGCAATTATCAACGGTGGTGGTATTCGTGACATGCTTCCTGCGAAGACCTTCACCCCGAGCGACAGTTCTATCATCCGCCCAAGTTGGTCAAGCCTGCAGTCTGGCTACACAAACAACAATGGTCCTTGGAAGGTAACAAGCTCAGGTCCATACACTCTGACCGTTGGTGACGTTGCAACCGTGCTACCGTTTGGTAACACTGCTGCTACCACCACCATTACCGGTGCTGATGTTTGGGCTGCCCTGGAGAACGGTGTTTCTCAGATCAACCTAGGTGCGGGTCGTTTCCCACAGGTATCTGGTCTGAAGTTCACCTTCGACATGTCTATCGCAGCTAACGCTGGTCGAGTTACAACCGTGACTCTAACTGACGGAACTCCAGTTCCGAAAGACACCAGCGTCAGTTACACACTTGCAACCAACGATTTCATGGCTTCAGGTGGTGACGGATACACAATGTTCGGTGGTCTAGCTAAGGCGAAGACCCGTGACGTACTAGAGACCTTGGTTCGTGAAGCGATTGTTCGCGACAGTGTCAATGGTCCGGTTGTTATGGTTACCGACGGCCGCATTACAAGAATCGGCTAGTAAAA
>JAURJV010000013.1 GCA_030832065.1 Rhodoluna sp.
GATATCAGCTCCGAATTCCCATCCCAAGCGGTTAAGGCACTTGGCCTCGACGATGTTCCGACAGTCTGTTTTGTTGAAATGAACGTGGTTAGCGCTATTCCTAGAATCATCAGAGTCATCGTCAATGTTGAGACAGATTTGCCAAGGTCAGAAATCCAGCATGTTTACCTGCGAGGAGCAGAGCAACTTTCTGAAGAAGTTAGCCAGTAATGCACATAATAGCGATTGATGGTCCAGCTGGTTCAGGTAAATCCAGCGTGAGCAAAGCCGCTGCGAGAGCTCTTGGATTTGGCTATCTTGACACGGGAGCTGCCTATCGCGCGCTGGCTTGGGCTCAATTAAACCGCAACCTGCAGGTCGGTGCTATGTCTGCCTCACAGATAGCTGAAGTCTTTGACTACAAAATCAGCCTTGACCCGAGCAATTACTGGGTCCAGTTTGCGAATGTAGACATTACCGATGCGATCAGAGAGCCTGAGGTTGCTCAAACAGTAAGTTCGATCGCTGTTTTGCCTCAGGTTAGGGCTTTTATGCTTCAATACACCAGAGATTTGGTTACCCAATCTGGTTTAACCGGCATAGTTGTCGAGGGAAGAGACATTACCACAGTCATTTTTCCTGAAGCTGAAACCAGAATTCTGCTAACTGCTTCAGAAGAAGTTAGAATTAGAAGAAGACAGGCGGAACTTCCCGCTGATGTATCTATTGCCGATCAGGTAACCAAACGAGACAATACAGACTCCCAGGTTGTTGATTTCATGAAACCTGCCATTGGTGTCATCGCAATTGATTCAAGCAATTTAAGTTTTGATGAAACGGTAACCGCCGTTTTAGAAGCAGTTAAGGGCAAGTAGTTATGAACGAGCAAGAATTCGAGTATGGCGAGTTCGATCCGGAGTTTGCGGACCGACTGAATTCGCTTAGCTCGGAGGAAGAGCAAGCTAGAGCAAACGCACTCAAGGCTGGGCTTGAAGACTATGAGCTTGATGAAGATGATGTTCGAATACTTGAAGAGCTAGGCGATTCTGATGGCGTTCCGGTTTTACTTCCTGCCTTACCGGTACTAGCCATTGTTGGACGCCCCAATGTCGGTAAGTCAGCTCTGGTTAATAGGATTATCGGCAGACGCGAAGCTGTAGTGGAAGACAAGCCTGGAGTAACTCGCGATCGAGTCTCGTATAAGGCTGAATGGAATGGCAGGAAATATACTCTCGTTGATACCGGTGGTTGGGAGCCGGATGCCAAAGGTATTGATAAGTCGGTAGCGCTCCAGGCTGAAATTGCAGTCGAGTTAGCTGATGCTGTTTTGTTTGTTGTTGATTCGACAGTCGGTGCCACTTCAACCGACGAACGAGTGGTAAAAATGCTCAGGGCTAGTAAGAAACCAGTAATGCTTTTAGCAAATAAAGTGGATGACGAACGTCAAGAAGCGGAAGCATCAGCTCTTTGGTCACTGGGTCTTGGTGAACCGCATCCGGTTTCAGCGCTGCACGGTCGTGGTGTTGCCGATGTTCTCGATGCGGCTATGAAGATGCTCCCTGAAGTTTCAGCTGTAGCAAAACAAGAGTTTGGTGGACCTAGAAAGGTAGCCATCATTGGTAGACCGAATGTTGGTAAGTCATCACTTCTAAATAAAGCGGTCGGTTCAGAGCGAGCAGTGGTCAATGAGCTTGCCGGAACCACAAGAGACCCCATCGATGAACAGGTGGAATTAGGTGGCAAGGTCTGGCGTTTCATCGATACCGCTGGTATCCGCAGGAGAATTCATTTAGCTCAGGGAGCTGATTTCTACGCTTCACTGCGAACTGCAGCAGCGCTGGAACGTGCCGAAGTTGCCGTTGTGGTATTCGATGTCACGGAGAAAATTAGCGAAGCAGATATTCGGATCGTTGATTTGGCTCTAGAGTCTGGTAGAGCGTTGGTTCTTGCTTTCAATAAGTGGGATGAACTTGATGACGATCGCAGAGACTACCTTGAGCGAGAAATTGAACAGGATTTAGCCCACGTAGCCTGGGCTCCTAGGGTTAACATCTCAGCAAAAACAGGTAGGCATCTAGAGAAGTTGGTCCCTGCGCTAGAGGTCTCCCTAGCATCTTGGGATACTCGAATTCCGACCGGTAAACTCAACGCCTTTATTCAGGAACTGGCCATGGAGTTCCCGCACCCAGTTCGTGGTGGCAAGCAGCCTAGAATTCTGTTCGCTACACAAGCCTCAACCAGACCGCCAAAGTTTGTCTTGTTTACAACTGGGTTCTTAGATCCGGGCTACCGCAGATTCATTATTCGACGGCTCAGAGAGAGTTACGGCTTTGAAGGAACCCCAATTGAACTTGGGATGAGGGTTAGGGAAAAGCGCAAGCGTTAAACTTGAGGCTAACGGGCTATAGCGCAGCTTGGTAGCGCACTTGACTGGGGGTCAAGGGGTCGTGGGTTCAAATCCCGCTAGCCCGACGGGTAAAGGAAGATATGAACGAAGAGAATCTGCAGTTGAGCGAGAAGGTCATAACCTGGCCTAACCTGCTCAGCACGCTGCGCTTACTTTTAGTTCCGGTATTTCTCTGGCTGATTCTGATTGATCAGAACCTTTGGGCTTTCGCAGTTTTGGCGTTCTCAAGTTTTACCGACTGGTTGGATGGTTTCCTGGCGAGAAAGCTAAATCAAATGTCCAGGCTGGGTCAATTGCTAGATCCCGCAGCTGATCGGTTGTTTATTCTGGCTTCACTGATCGGATTGGCAACCACTGGCCAGGTGCCATGGTGGTTAGTGCTCGTAATTGTCGCTAGAGATGTGATGCTGTTATTCACCTTCCCATTCTTAGCCCAGGTTGGCTACGGTCCATTGCCGGTGAATTACACCGGTAAGGCTGGAACATTTGCCCTGCTCTACGCCTTCCCACTGATGCTCCTGCCAGCAGTCTTACCCGCAGAGTTTGCTGTATTCATCTATCCAATTGCTTGGGCCTTTGCCTTCTGGGGGATTTGGCTCTACTGGTGGACGGGGGCTGTCTATATACTTCAGGTTCATAACATTCGTAAATCAGCCCTGCGCAATTCGGCTATTCTTGAAGGCAAGAAGGAGACAAATTGAACGAGTCAAACCAGCACGGATCACATTCCGATGACATTGAGTCCACTCGCAATTACTCCGAGGAGCTTCTTGGCAAGGACTTAGAGAAGCTAAGTGACGAGGAGCAGCAGGCTGTCGACTCCCTGCCAAGCGGTAACGCTCTGTTGATTGTTCGCAGAGGACCGAATAAGGGTTCGAGATTTCTGCTAGACAGCGATCTGATTACAGTTGGGCGTCACCCAAATGCCGATATATTCCTAGACGATGTCACTGTCTCTAGACGACATGCCGAGATAAAGCGAGCAAAAGGCAAATTCACAGTAACCGATTTAGCTTCGCTGAACGGCACCTACTACCAAGGCTCGAGGGTTGAAACACAAACTCTCGTTGATGGAGCAGAACTGCAGGTCGGCAAATATCATTTCACGTTCTATGCTTCGAAACGAGACATCTAATGGCAGGAAACTCAGCAAGAAATATTTATCCTGTTCCAGAAGGTAACCTACTTACCATTGGACGGGTAATTGAGCTTCTCAAGGGGGATTACCCAGATCTTTCACCTTCAAAGGTTAGATTCTTGGAGGAACAGGGACTGCTGAACCCGTTTAGAACTGATTCCGGATATCGTAAATACTCCGAGCAGCACCTGGAGCGAATCCGTTTAATTCTCGAATTGCAGCGGGATAAGTACTTACCGCTCAGAGTCATCAAAAACTACCTGGATGACTTGGATGCGGGTAAACAACCGGTGCTTCCGACAGAAACTAGAAGACCAAGTGTCAATCGTAAATTCACCAAACTAGAGCTGATTGCAGAGTCTGGTATCAATGAGACCCAACTTGCCGATGCTCAGTCCCACGGATTGATCGGAACTGCTCCTTTTCAGTATGGAGATATCGAAATTGCCCGAGCTCTCATGGCGCTGCAACGTTTTGGCATCGCGCCAAGACACCTTCGAGGCATTAAATCTGCAGTTGATCGGGACCTAGGTATCATTCAGGGTGTTGTTGCCTCTGTAAAGAAGCAACGCGATCCGGCAGCCAAATCAAGAGCTGCCGAGTATGCTTCGGAAATTGAGTCACAGTTTGCAACTATTCGAGCTGAATTGATTCGTTCCGTTATCGACAAGATTGACTAACGCGACACGCCGAATAAGAATATTAACCACACTTAGTCAGCGGTATCCGCAAGAATTAAGAAAAGGTTCAATTACTACTTGAATGTTGAAGGGAGGCTAGTTTTATGAATCAAGAACCAACCACAGAAACTGGCCGCATCGACCTAGCCAAGGCTAGTGACTTTGCCTACCTTCAAGAAGATCTTTTTGCGGAAGAGCAACCTTGGCACGACCCTAAAGTTGGCTACCGAGGAACCTCGGCTGCAGCAGCTGCTGGAATTAGTTACCGTCAGCTTGATTATTGGGATAGGACTTCGCTAGTCCAACCATCAGTTCGTGGTGCCTCCGGATCGGGAACTCAGCGACTCTATTCATTCAGAGACATCCTGGTTCTAAAGTTGGTCAAACGCTTCCTTGATACCGGTGTTTCACTGCAGCAGATCAGAATTGCCATCAATGAACTTCGCAAAGCCGGTATTCGAGACTTAGCCA
>JAURJV010000062.1 GCA_030832065.1 Rhodoluna sp.
GCTGCTTCAGATTGTCCAAAGAGGTCCTCGAGTTTAACAGTCGAATCATCAGAGACAACTGGAGTATCAAACGCTTCTTGGTCCCCTTCACGCTTTCTGCGCCACCAGGGAACCTTGGTTCCGTCGAAGGCATCAGTGAAAGTCTCTTCTTCATCATCATCTGCTTCAGATTTAGCACCAGGGAAAAGATTGTGGTAGAGCTCACTCAAGCGAGCCCGAATCTTATTCGGTGCAGTTTTAGTCATGATTAGGAAAGAACCAAAAGCTAAAATCGTAACTACGACGCCTGCTCCCCAAACAGTAATGCTGTTAATGAACAAAACAGTTAGCAGCCACCCAAATAATCCGCCGGCCTTGGCCAGTTGCTCAGGTCCATCTGATGGCTGAGGTTGGGAACTGAAAATGTGGAAGAATCCAGAAATACTGATCAGGAGAACTAGCAGACCAAACCCGACTCTCGAGTTATCTTTTACCGTTGAAGGGTGCCGCATCAAATACATTGAGAAAAAGATCATCACTGCTGGGAGGGCTATAGCTAGCCCACCGAAAAGTAGCCCCGCAGTGTAGTTATTCAGTAGCTGAGCATATTCGTTGTTGGCTAAAAACCAGACATCCACTGCCCCGATCACTCCGAGCAGGAATACCGCGAACGGTGGTCCGTCTCGTCGGTCCTCCTTGGCTATCTTTTCTAAAGCAAACGCCCTAGCCAGCCAGCCAATCAGTGAGGCTCCGGCCATGTATAGCCAAACCAGTGACCGGAAAAACCAGTTCAACTGGCGATCGGGTGCGGGTTTAGAGCCCCTGGGGCTGGGAGCTGAAGTTCTGGATCGAACCGGAGGTTTCTTGCGTGTTGCCATCCACTCAAAAATAACAGCGACCCCCGCCAATACAGGGCAGGCACGGCGGAAAACCTTTCGCTATCGGCTAATAACTACCGGAATAATTACTGGCCTGCGACGGTGATTACGATTGACCCAAGTTCCGATGGTTCGCCTGATTACCTGTTGCAAGGCATAAGTGTCCTTGACCCCTTCATTAGCAGCCTCAGCGAGGGCGGCTTCAATCAAAGGCTTAACATCATCAAATACGTGGTCATCTTCAGCATATGCTTTGGCTCTAATCTCAGGGCCAACCACAACTCGACCAGTATCTGGATCAATTACGGCAAAGATGGAAATGAAACCCTCCTGTGAGAGGAGCCTTCGGTCTCGGAGGTCATCTTCGGTGATTTTACCGACCGTCTTGCCATCAACGTAAAGCATCCCACACTCAACCTGTCCGACAACCTCAGCTCTACCATCAGCTAAATCAACCACCCAGCCATCTTCAATAATGGATACCCGTTCGGTTGGGATGCCGGTTTGCTCGGCCAGTCGACCGTTAGCGATCAAATGACGGAATTCCCCGTGAACAGGCAGGACGTTCTTCGGCTTCAGAAGGTTATAGCAGTAGAGCAACTCACCGGCAGCGGCATGTCCAGAAACGTGAACCTTGGCGTTACCTTTGTGAACTACATTTGCTCGAAGTCTGGTCAGCTGATCAATGACTCGATAAACAGCATTCTCATTGCCAGGAATGAGCGACGAAGCCAAAATAACAGTGTCTCCTTCGCCAACAGAAATCTCATGCTCTGAATTGGCCATCTTTGAAAGGACTGCCATTGGTTCTCCCTGCGAACCAGTACACATGTAAACAATCTGACTTTCTGGGATGCTCTGCGCATCCTTGAAATCGATAAGGATTCCATCCGGGACCTGCAAGTACTCTAATTCAGCAGCGATCTGCATGTTCCTGACCATTGATCTACCGACTAGCGCAACCTTACGGTTATGGGCGTCAGCGGCGTTAAGTACTTGCTGAACCCGATGAACGTGGGATGAGAAGCTAGCGACAATTACTTTGCCAGAAGTTTTGGAAATAACTTCATCAATTACTGGGCCGATGTCTTTCTCCAGCGGAGTGAAGCCAGGTACGTCAGCGTTGGTCGAGTCAACCATGAATAGATCTAAGCCCTCTTCGCCCAACTTAGCAAAGGCTCGCAAATCGGTTAGTCGATTATCCAACGGTAACTGATCCATCTTGAAGTCACCAGTGTGCAGCACAGTTCCAGCAGCGCTACGAATGACAACTGCTAGAGCGTCAGGAATTGAGTGGTTGACTGCGATGAACTCTAACCCGAACCCTGAAACCTGTTTGCTGTCTCCCTCACGGACTACATACTGGTTACCCAAAAGCCGGTGCTCTTTGAGCTTGGCATCTAAGAAAGCCAAAGTGAGTTCAGAGCCATATATCGGGATGTCTTCTCGCATGCGCAATAAGAAAGGAACACCACCAATGTGGTCTTCGTGGCCGTGAGTCAGAACCAACCCGACGATGTCTTCAAGCCTGTCGTTCAGGTAATTCAGGTCTGGCAGAATCAAATCCACGCCTGGTTGGTGCTCTTCTGGGAATAAAACTCCGCAGTCAACAATCAACAACTTGCCATCAATTTCAAAAACGGTCATGTTGCGACCGATTTCACCTATGCCACCGAGTGGGATGACTCTTAGGACTCCGGATTTCAGCTTTGGTGGAGCTGGAAGAGTTTCAAACATAGAACACCTATCTTGTGGTGCCGGCCACCTTAGGCAACGCGCCACCTGCGGCTGCATTGCGATCTGGTCGGAAATTAGCGAAGTTCAAACCTGGAACATTACCGACCTTGTCAATGTCCGCTTCGATTCGAGCTGCTTCAGCTTCTTCTGGACCAACCAAAGGAAGCCTAACCCTAGGACTGCTGATTAGACCAAGTGCGTGAAGAATGTACTTAGAAGCAACGGTTCCAGGAACGTGAGTCATTGCAGCCCGAACCAAAGGCTCAAGTTCGTTATGAACTTTCAATGCCGACTGGAAGTCATTCTTGTTAGTGGCATCCACCATTTCACGATATGCGCGAGGTGCGATGTTTGCCGTCACACCAATAAGACCAGTGGCACCAATAGAGATGTGAGGAAGAATGTTGCTGTCATCACCAGAGAAGTAAAGCAAATCCGTTTCATTCAGCACTCTCGACGCCTGCGCAAAATCGCCCTTGGCATCTTTAACTGCAACGATGTTGGGGTGCTTAGCTGCTCGCAAAATAGTCTCAAAAGCAATTGGGATTCCAGTTCTACCCGGAATGTCATACATGATGACTGGAAGATCAGTTGCATCGGCAATCAACCTGAAGTGGGTTAGCACACCAGCTTGAGTTGGCTTGTTGTAATAAGGAGTGACGATCATTACACCGTCTGCCCCAGCAGCTTCACTTGCTTTATACAACTGAATGGCATGAGCAGTTTCGTTAGAACCGCCACCGGTAATAATCTTCGCTCTTCCAGCTGAAACCGATTTACCAACTTTGACTAACTGGAGTTTTTCCGCGTCGGTTAGGGTGCTGGTCTCACCTGTGGTTCCAGTAACCACTACCCCGTCAGCTCCGTTAGAAATTACATAGTCGAGGTGCTTCTCAGTGGCTGGCCAGTCAACTTCACCTTCAGGGGTCATCGGTGTTACCAGTGCTACGAGCACTTGTCCGAATAAGTCTTTATGTGTTTGCGACATGGTTCAAGATTAGTGGTCTGTGCCAGTTACTGGAACTCCGGTTAAGGAGCTACTCGCCCGTTTTGGTTGAATGCTTCGTAGGTGTATGGCATCAATTTTGCCCAGAAGTCTTCCATCTTCTCAGCACACATCTCAATCTCACGCTGAGGGAAGGACGGGAAGTGAGTTCCTTCACGCTTAGTTCTAAGGCTCAAGAAGTTCATCAGCGCTCTAGAATTCATGGTTACATACATAGACGAGTAGATGTTTAGCGGAAGTACTATACGTGCCACTTCTCTGGCGATTCCGGCTTCAAGCATACGTTTGTAGGATTCGTATGCCTGAGTAGAGACAGTTCTGGACTCCTGCTGAACCAAAGCAATCTGCTCTGCAGTGCCTGGTAGGAACTCATAGTGGCCGGTTTTACCAACCTGAATTAGATTGCGCTCCGGAGCTGGAATGTAGAAAACTGGATTGAGTTCGCGGTAGCGACCTGACTCCTCGTTATATGAGGCAATTCGATGACGCATAAATTCACGGAAAACAAAGATCGGTGCCTGAACATAAAAAGTCATTGAGTTGTGCTCAAAAGGGGAACCGTGCCGATCACGCATCAAATAGTTGATCAGTCCCTTGCTCTTCTTCTCATCATCACTAGCATCGGTGGCAGCTGCGGCCGCTTCCAAAGTTTGTTCACCCTGAGTGGAAACCCTGGCAGCAAACAATACATCGCTGTCCGAAGCACTGGCTCTGACCAGTTCAACGGTTACATCACTACGAAAAATAATCTCAGACACGTCCTAAAGCCTACCTTTGGTTCAAAGCGATTGCCTTACGCATCGCTGCTCTGGCGAGTTTACGATTCCCACAGGCATCGTAGATTAGACCCAGTGAAAACCAGCTACGCCAATTCTCTGGATCGGCCTCTGCCTTTTCTTTATATTCCCCGAATTCCTGCATAGCCTCCGCCTTGTTTGCTCGCCCTGAGGGCAAAACTCCAAACCTAAACCTTGGCCATGCTCCCTCAGCTTCGAGTTGTTTTCCGATTTTCTCAATAGCAAGGCCAAACCTGAGCTCCGCAATAATCCCCCAGAGACCGAAAAAGGGCAATATCAGAATCGTTATCCCCATGGCTTTTGATACCAAGTTGTCTTGAATTAGAAACAGGTAGCCCTGTTGGCCAAGCAGTGCCAAATACATGAAGACCAGGGCAGACATTACAACTGCACCAAGTTTCGCTGAGGACATTTAGATTCCTAAAACCTTATCTAGACCAACTGTTAGTCCCTTATTTGCGGCTGTGTAGCGAATGGAATGCAAAATACCGATTGAGTAAGCCTGCACCGAGTTTGCCTGGTGCGAGATGGTCAGCACTTCGTGATTACCAGCCAGCACCACTTCCTGCTTAGCTGAAGCGCCATCAATTCGAAGACTGTGAATTGGGACACCAGAGACAATTTGCCCTCTGGCATCTTGCCCAACGCCTTGAATCAAAGGAGTTGCCTTACCTGACCCTTCTCGGCTTTCCCCTATAAGTTCAGCGGTTCTGATGGCTGTGCCCGAAGGTGAATCTACTTTGCCAGCATGGTGAGTTTCGACAATCTCTACAGAATCAAAATATTTTGCTGCTTCGGATGCAAACTTTGATCCGAGCACTGAACCTACAGAAAAATTAGGTATCACCACTACCGCAGAATCTTCCACTTGCGCCTCTATTGAGGCAAGTGCGGCTTTACTCCAGCCACTTGTGGCAATCAAAAGATTGATTTTATTTTGAATCGCAAAGTCAAGTACCTTCTGACTTACCTCAAGTTTGGTTGCCTCAAAAATGACATCCGCTCCCTGAGCTTGGGCAAGTTCAGAACTTGAATCCAACGCAGAGTGAAGTTCAAGATCCTGTGCTGCCTGGACTATTTCCAGGGCAAGCTTTCCCATCCTGCCTGTCGCCCCGATAACTGAAACTCGAATTGTCATAAGAAAAAACCTACTACCTAAACAAACTCATCAAATAGATCTGCTGAAACATCTCCTACTGCAACAAAAGAGTGTTTCGACCCAAACATGGCTTGAGCCACCGCTTGAACATCCGCCAGACTAACCGCCGCGTATCTAGACAAAGATTCGTCGAGGTCAATGAACTCTCCGTCGGTCAACTCAGCTGAGGAAAGCCTTGCCATTCTTGCCTGAGTGCTTTCAAACTTCAGAGCTAGACCGCCAGAAATGTTTCCTTTAGCTAGCTCCAATTCAGCCAGGCTGATGCCTTCGTTGGCTACCTTTTCAAGTTCGATAAGCATCAATCTGGTCACTTCTTTAGCTTTGACTGGCGAACAACCAGCATACAAACCAAAGACTGCGCCATCGCTGTAACCCTGGTTGAACGAATAGACGGAATAAGCAAGCCCACGCTTTTCACGTATTTCCTGGAATAACCGGGAGGACATTCCGCCACCTAACACGGTGTTTAGGATGGACATCGCATAACGTCTCTCATCCGCAGAAACTAAACCTGGATTACCAAAGACTATGTTTGCTTGCGCGATAGGACGATTGATGACTTTTACCGAGCTTTCAGCCGCATCAGGATTCAACACCTGTGTTCGCCAGGATCTCGGACTTGCCTCAGCAGCTAAATCCCAGCCAGCCAGCTCTAGATTTTCTGAAACAAGTTGGAGCAGCTCGGAGTGATCAACGCCTCCGGCAGCAGTGATGACCAAATCCTGCGGACGGTAATTCGATTGATAGTGATCCCAAACCGCTTCACGATCGACCGCGTTAATAGTTTCAACAGTTCCGCCGATAGGGCGACCAAGTGCATGGCCTGCCAATACAGCAGCAAAAAACTCCTCATGTGCAACGTCCTGAGGGTCATCATCATTCATGGCCAACTCTTCGAGAATGACAGTTCTTTCATTCTCGAACTCAATCGGATCAATCAATGAAGATGTGAGCATGTCAGCAATAACTTCAACAGCAACTGGAATCGCCTTATCCTGCACTCTTGCGTAATAGCTGGTGTGTTCCTTACCGGTGAGCGCATTAGAAGCGCCACCGACTGAATCAAAAGCAACAGCGATGTCTAGCGCTGTTCTAGTTTTAGTTCCCTTGAATAGGAGGTGCTCTAGAAAATGGGTTGAACCGAAATGTCCATTGCTCTCATCTCTGGAACCAACCGCAACTGAGAAAGAAACTGAAGCCGACTGAGCACTGGCTACTGTCTCAGTTAAAACGCGAACACCGCATGGGAGAACAGTTCGGCGAACCGTACTGCCTCCCGATGCGGTGAACTCTAATTCGGGTTGTTCAAGATGAAATTGAACAGCGGTCATTGTTACTCTTCGTCAGAGTCGGTAGCTGCTGCTTCGCCCTCAACTACAGGAGCAAGAGAAAGTTTGCCTCTGTCGTCAATCTTGACTAGCTCAACCATGATCTTCTGACCAACAGAGAGAACCTCTTCCACATTCTCAACACGCTTGCCAGTTAGCTTGCGAAGTTCAGAAACGTGAAGCAGACCGTCTTTGCCAGGTAGTAGTGAAATGAAGGCACCGAAGGTAGCCAATTTCACAACTGTTCCTAGGAAACGCTCACCGATTTCTGGTACGTGTGGGTTAGCAATTGCGTTAACCATTGCACGTGCAGCTTCAGCAGCGGGACCATCGGTCGCACCGATGTAAACCGTCCCGTCATCTTCAATCGAGATGTCAGCGCCGGTGTCTTCCTGGATCTGGTTGATCATCTTGCCCTTAGGGCCAATGACCTCACCGATCTTGTCGACTGGAATCTTCACAGCGATGATTCTTGGAGCGTTTGGTGACATTTCGTCTGGCTCGCTAATTGCCTTCTTCATCCAGTCAAGAATCTCTAGACGAGCTTCCTTGGCCTGAGATAGTGCACCAGCTAGCACCTCAGATGGAATACCATCCAACTTTGTGTCCAACTGAATAGCGGTAACGAATTCACTAGTTCCAGCAACCTTGAAGTCCATGTCTCCTAGAGCATCTTCAGCACCCAAGATGTCAGTCAAAGCTGCATACTCGGTCTTGCCGTCTACAGTGTCAGAGATAAGACCCATAGCGATACCAGCAACTGGTGCACGCAGTGGAACACCAGCGTTTAGTAGTGAAAGAGTCGAAGCACAAACAGAACCCATAGAGGTTGAACCGTTTGAACCCAGAGCTTCAGATACCTGGCGAATGGCGTAAGGGAACTCTTCGCGAGATGGCAACACTGGGACCAGTGCACGCTCGGCTAGAGCACCGTGACCAATTTCACGACGCTTCGGGGTACCGACACGACCAACTTCACCGGTTGAATAAGGTGGGAAGTTGTAGTTGTGCATGTAGCGCTTGGTGGTCACTGGAGATAGCGAGTCAATCTGCTGCTCCATCTTTAGCATGTTCAAGGTTGTGATACCGAGAATCTGGGTCTCACCACGTTGGAAAATAGCTGAACCGTGAACTCTAGGGATAACTGCAACTTCACAGTCAATCTTTCTAATGTTCTTCTTGCCACGACCATCGATACGGATACCCTCTTTTAGAACACGGGTACGAACGATCTTCTTGGTAACTGACTTGTAGGCAGCTGAGATCTGGTTCTGCTGAGCCTCATCAAGAGTCTCTGCCAACTGCTCTTTAACGGTCGCCTTCAAAGCATCATCAGCAGTCTGACGCTCGGTCTTATCTGCGATCTGGTAGATGCGCGATAGTTCCGACTCGGCAAGCTTGGCTACTGCCTCATAAACCTCATCGGTGTATGGGGCGAACAGTGGATACTCAGCGGTTGGCTTAGCTGCATCGGCGGCTAGCTGCTGCTGTGCTTTAACCAACTGGGCGATGAAAGGCTTAGCTGCTTCAAGA
>JAURJV010000014.1 GCA_030832065.1 Rhodoluna sp.
ATCTATCGGCTCAAGCCCAAGTTCAATCAGAGCAGAGTTGGCTCGACTAAAAGGTTTAGAGCCGAAGAACCCGGAGTTGGCCGACAGCGGAGATGGATGGGCTGACTCAAGGACTCGAGCTGCGCCGCCAACTTGAGCCGCCAGAGCCTTTGCGTGATTACCCCAAGCCAAAATTACATAAGGCATTTCAAGGGCTAACTGTTGCAGAGCGCTAAGCGTAAAACTTTGCCAGCCTAACTTGGAATGGGCTGCCGCCTGATGGGCCGATGTTGTCAGAGATGAGTTAAGCAGCATTACCCCTTGCTCCTGCCAGCGGGCTAGGTCAATTTGATCAGAAACTCGAATGCTTAAATCCTGCTCAAGCTCCCTAACGATGTTTTTCAATGATCTTGGCAGCTGTTGCCCGACCGGCATCGCAAAGGCTAAACCTACGGCATCGCCTGGCGATGGATATGGATCTTGACCGAGAATCACAACTTTTATGATTTCGGGGTCAAAACCAAAGGCACGCATCACCAAATCTCTAGGTGGCAGCACTTCGGCTGGAAGTAACTGTTCTATTGCTTGCAAAGTTAGCCTAGCTTCAGGCAACAGTTGTTGCCAGCCTGGGTGCATCTGCTCAAAGAACATAAGTAAATGCTAGGTCTCTTTTGGTGCCAAAATAGGAATACTCACGAAAGAAAGGCCCACCGTGGACTACCAGGAGCTCATCAAACAGGCACACACCAAGCAGGCAGATCTTGTTAAGGTTCGTCGCGAACTGCATCAAACACCTGAGTTTGGTTTAGACCTACCTAAGACACTGGAGATTATTCTTCGTGAAGTTGGCGACCTCGGTGAAGTGACGCTCGGTAAAGACATGACTGCAGCGGCAATTTTGATCAGAGGTGCTAACCCAGGTCCAACAGTTTTACTTAGAGCCGACATGGATGCACTTGCTGTTGAAGAAGACACCGGATTGGATTTCGCTTCAACCAACGGTTACATGCACGCCTGTGGTCACGACCTCCACATGGCAATCGGAATTGGTGCTGCGCGTTTGGTAGCCGAAAACAAAGACAAACTTAATGGAAATGTTTTGATGTTCTTCCAACCTGGTGAAGAAGGTCACGACGGTGCCGGTCACATGCTCGCCCAAAACATGCATATGGTCTCCGGTGAGAAGCCAATCGCTGCCTACGGTCTCCACGTATTCTCACTGCCCGAGCCAGGTATCTTCATGTCCAAGAAAGACACCATGATGGCTTCAGCCGGTGACATGTTCGTCACCATCTCCGGTCGCGGAGGTCACGGCTCAATGCCTTGGGCTGCTCAAGATCCAATCACCGGAATGATTGAAATTCTAAGTAGCTTGCAATCTTTCATCGCCAAGAACTTTGACGCGCTAGACCCCATCGTGGTCAACGTCGGATGGATTAAAGCTGGAAACGATCACACCACCAACATCGTTCCTGAGCAGGTTAGCTTTGGCGCGACAGTCAGATCCTTCTCGAAGAAGGGTTATGAGGAGACCAGGACAAAGATTCCTACCTTCATCAAAGGTATGGCTGAAGCAATGGGACTCAGCGCTGAAGTTGAATTCTCTCCAGCTACTAAGGTTCTAATCAATCACCACCACGCCGTTGATCGCGTAGAAGCGGTGACCAAGCAAATGTTTGGTGAGCAGCGTTACTTCACTATGCCCGCACCAATTCCGGGTGGCGAGGACTATGCCTCAATTCTGGAAGAGATGCCAGGGGCTTTCATATTCTTGGGAGCAGCTTTTGCCGGCACCAAACCGGAGGAACGCGAAGCCAACCACTCCAACAAAGCTAAATACAACGAGGATGTTATGGCCGACGGGGCAGCCCTGCTGGCAGCCCTTGCCTTTGATGCCCTGAGTTAAGGTTTCATAAATACCACCCAACTTGGGTCAGATTTATCAGAAATTTGCCTAGTCTTGAGAAGGAACACTTCCTCTAGAGAAAGCATCAATGACGATGAACGATAGTGCCAACTGGGGTTTTGAAACAAAGCAAATTCACTCGGGATACATCACTGACCCGACCACCGGCTCGGTAGTCCCACCGCTCTACAACACCTCCGCCTACGTTTTTAAATCAGCCGAGCAGGCTAGAAAACTTTTTGCCCTGACTGAAGCTGGCAACATCTACACCAGGATGAACAATCCAACTCAAGATGTCGCGGAGCAACGCATCGCAGCTCTCGAAGGTGGAGTTGCAGCGCTGCTGCTTTCCTCCGGTCAGGCTGCTGAAACATTTGCAATTCTCAACTTGGTCAATGCCGGGGATCACGTAGTTGCCTCATCAAAGGTCTATGGCGGAACCTACAGCCTGCTCAAATACACTCTGCCGAAACTGGGTATTCAAACCACTTTCATTGAAGATCAGGATGACCTAGCTTCATGGGAAGCAGCGGTTCAGCCAAACACCAAACTCTTCTACGGGGAGAGCCTAGGTAATCCAAAGGTTAGCGTTTTAAACATCGAAGGTATCTCCGAGATCGCCCACCGTCACGGACTTCCGATGATTGTCGATAACACCGTGGCAACACCGTATCTGATTCAACCTTTCAAGCACGGGGCAGACATTGTGATTCACTCGGCGACTAAATTCCTGGCCGGCCATGGCACCGTAGTTGCTGGTGTAATTGTCGACGGTGGCAGATTCAAGTGGTCGCAATCCGATAAGTTCCCAGGCCTTACCACCCCTGACCCCTCCTATCACGGCATCACCTATGCCAAGGACATCGGCGATGAACTCGCCTACATAATCAAAGCCCGAGTGCAGCTGCTTCGTGACATGGGTTCATCTATTTCACCTTCCAGCGCTTGGGAAATTCTGCAGGGACTATCAACGCTCAGTCTTCGCATGGATCGTCACAGCGAGAACGCGGTCAAGGTCGCTTCCTGGCTCTCTACTCACCCGCAGGTGGAATTTGTTAACTATGCGGGCATAGAATCTTCACCCTACTTTGCTGCCGGTAAGCATTATTCACCTAAAGGCTGTGGGGCAGTGATGTCCTTTGAGATTAAAGGTGGAGCAGCCAAAGGTGAGAAATTTGTCGAATCGGTAAAGCTCTTCAAGCACGTAGCCAACATCGGCGATGTCCGGTCGCTGCTAATTCACCCCGCCAGCACAACTCATTCACAACTGTCCCCTGAGCAACAGCTAACTGCCGGAGTGACACCAGGGCTGATTCGACTTTCGGTTGGTTTGGAATCAATTGAGGACATCATCGCCGATCTTGAACTCGGCTTTGCTGCCACTAAGTAGTTAACCTCGAGCTAATCGGATTAGTTGGCGGTTGGCATAAATTAGCGTGAAGATGACGCCAAGGTTTCTGGCCACCAGCAGGGCAACGCCGAAAGGGTTGCCATCTAAAATAGCGCCATAGAAAACGGGAAAAATCAGCCAAGATAAACCAGAGCAGACTATGGTCACCCAAATTACCGGACGCCACTTTTCAACACGCACCAGCATGCCAACCATCGCGGCAGCCACCACCCAGAGCTCATACTGCGGTGAACCAACCTTATTGAAAACGACTAAGTCTAAAGTCGCAGTCAAGAAAGTCCAAGCAAACAGAGTATTGCGATCAACCCCTTTGCGCTTAGCCAGGAAGGCTAAAACCAAAGTGATTGCCAGTGCTCCTAATTGAACAAAAGTCATAATGCTGGCGATTTCGGTGACTCCGAAACCTTGGATTTGGAAAGTAACAATCTCTTGGTCGTAAAAAACCTTGATGCCTGGAATTCCAAGCATCAGTTGAACTAACCAGATGATGGCTATTCCTGATTCAATCTGAATGCCTCGACCGCTTTGCATCCCGATAAAACTAAACATCTCCATACGACCGCCGAGAGCAAATCCAACGGCCAAGATTACCGCGGTAGCAATCAACAGGTTGATGAAGTATTTCTTTTTCTGATCAGTAATTACCAAGATTGAAGCTAAAGCAGCCATCGGCGAGACTTTGATCCAGGTGGCCAAATTAAATAACTGAATGGACTTGGATTCTTTATTATCTAGAAAAGCGATGACCGCCATGACACTCAGCGCAACGCTAAATACTTCAAGGCGAGCAATGGCCACCGGACCGATGAGAAAAACACAGGCGATAAAAAACCAAGCTGCCTTGTAACGGTCGATTCGTTTACCCCAGCCGAGAATGTAGGCAATCAGGAGCATGTTGGTGTTGACCACCAGCAGATACCAGCCGGACATGTATTCGCCGGGAACTATAAAACTCGCCAGCCAGATTGGCACCTGGGCTAAGAAAGGATAAACCCAGGGCTCGGTGATACCCAGCAGGTAGTGGCCCTGGTTCATGCTGTTTACCCAAGCAGCATAGACGTAACGGACGTCACCAAAAGGATCACCAGAAGCAGTTCCGAACCAAATCAAAGTTCCCTGGGCGAGCAATGCACCTAAAAGGATGAACCAGAAGTTCTTTGGTAAAGCTTTGATACGGCTAATGAACAACTGAACTCCCAAGTTTGGTTTCCTTTGTAAGTCTAGAAGCATAGCCTTTGGTTAGGCTTGAGTTATGGCCAAACTATTTGAACCTTTAAGTATTCGCGGGGTAACTGCTAGAAACCGGATCTGGATTGCACCGATGTGTCAGTACTCCTGTGAGAAGCAGGATGGTGTTCCAACCGAATGGCACATGGTTCACCTGGGTTCAAGAGCCATCGGTGGAGCTGGTGTGGTCATTTGTGAGGCTACTGCGATTAGACCAGACGGTCGAATCAGTATCTGGGATACCGGAATCTGGAACGATGAACAGGTTAGAGCTTGGCAACCGATAAACAGGTTTATCAGAGAGCACGGATCACTTTCGGCAATCCAGTTAGCTCACGCCGGTCGCAAGGCAAGTATCTACCGTTCCTGGTCAGGCGATGGAACAATGCCGGAATCTGAAGGAGGTTGGCAGCCAGTGTCTTCCACCGATGAAGCTTTCCCCGAATACAACACTCCACGGGAACTCAGCACCGATGAAGTTAAGGAAATGATTCAGCAGTGGGTCGATGCTGCCATCCGTTCTGTGACAGCAGGTTTTGACATTATTGAAATCCATGCCGCCCACGGCTATCTGGTTCACCAGTTCCTCTCCCCAATCACCAATCAGAGAACAGATGAGTTCGGTGGCTCAGCAAGAAACAGAGCTAAGTTCCTGACCGACATGGTCGCTGGCATGCGCAAGGCTATTGGCGAAGATGTGCCAATCCTGATTCGATTCTCGGCAACCGACTACCACCCCGATGGTTTCACGGTTGAAGACTGTGCTCAGGTAGCTAAGTGGTGTCAGGAAGCTGGGGCTGATCTGTTTGATATCTCCAGTGGTGGTTTGATTACCGGTGTGAAGATTCCAATTGGACCTGGTTACCAAGTTCCACTATCAGAACAAATGGCTGAATCGATTGACGCCCCGGTGTCAGCAGTTGGTTTGATCACTGAGGCAGCTCAGGCTGAACACATTCTGCAGACAACGGAAATTGATGTAATCATGATTGCTCGCGCTTCACTTCGTGACCCATACTGGCCGCTGCGTGCTGCCCACGAACTTGATGTTGAAATTGGCTACTGGCCGGAGCAGTATTTGCGAGGCAAGTTCCCCAAAGCCTAATCGCGTCTGGTCGCGTCCTGAACTTCGCCGACGAGTTCTTCCAAGATATCCTCGAGGAAGACCAGACCCAGCAACCTACCTTCGCTGTCGAAACTTGCAGCTAAGTGTTGGTGGTCGCGCTGCATCTGAGCTAACGCATCTTCGAGTTCAACGCCACCGCCGATGGATTTGACTGTCCGGAGCAGTTTACGTTCCACCGGTTCATCGGCACGAACCTCATCAATTACATCTTTGAGGTGCAGGTAACCCTCTAGCTCATCGTTCTCATTGAGCACTATGTAACGGCTGAATCCATGCTTGGCTACCAGCTGTTCAATATCACGCGGAGTTACCTTTAGGTCGACAGTGACCAATTTTTCCAATGGGACAAGAATGTCACGGACCTGCTTGTCGGTGAACTCAAAGGTATTGCTAATAGCGCCTGTCTCATCGCTGAGCACACCTTCGCGGGTTGAGTGTGAGACGATGTCTTCAACCTGTTCAATTGTGTAAGCCGAGTTTGCCTCATTCTTTGGCTTGATCCCGAAAATACGCAGTGAAGCGTTGGCTATAGCATTTAGCGCAAACACCACAGGCTTCATGGTCACAGCGAGACCATAGACAATTGGTCCGAGCACCAGTGCAGCTCGTTCCGGAATTGAGAAGGAGATGTTCTTAGGCACCATCTCCCCGATTAGAACGTGCAGGAAGGAAACTATTAGCAGGGTAACGCCGAAGGAAACCACCCCGGCAACACTTTCGGAAAGTCCAGCCAGGTGCAGCGGTTCGTGCAACAGCTCGTGAATAGCAGGCTCAGCAACTAACAGAATCAACAAACCCGAGATGGTGACGCCGAGTTGGCAAGTAGCAAGTACCAGACTCACATTTTCCATTGCCTTGATGGTCAGTTTTGCCGGCTTAGAACCAGCTTCAGCGCGAGGCTCAATCTGGGCTCGCTTAGCCGAGATAACAGCAAACTCAGCCCCTACGAAGAAGCCATTTGCGATGAGCAAACCAAAGAAGGCCAACAACCCGAGCCATGCATCACTCATCAGCGGTCACCACCTTGTCCGGAACAAACTTGATGCGGTCGATTCTTCGGCCATCCATGCGCTCCACCTTAAGTTGGCCACCTTGGATCACAACCTCATCGCCAATTTGAGCAAGCTTGCCTAGTTTTGCCATCATGAAGCCGGCAACAGTTTCATAGGTTCCATCTTCTGGAACTTGAATGCCCAGTTTCTCTTCGAGTTCATCCGGACGGAACATGCCAGGAAAACTGATGGACTTGTCTTTAGAGCTGCGAATATCGATCTTTGCTTTATCGTGCTCATCGCTGAGTTCGCCAACTAACTCTTCAACCAAGTCTTCCAGCGTTACTATTCCTGCTGTGCCACCGTATTCATCAACAACCACTGCCAGCTGCAAACCTTTGGAACGTAGAACTCCCATAAGTTTTTCCAGAGTCATAGTTTCCGGAACTCTAAATGGCTCAACCATCAGTGCCGTCACCGGAACAATATCGCGCTTTTCCCTAGGGACTGAAGCCGCCGCTTTAACGTGAACTATTCCAGCTATGTCATCGTTGGAACCGTCAAAGACTGGGAATCTTGAGAATCCTGTCTTGTCGGAAAGGTGAATCGTGTCCTGAACTGTTGCTGATGCATCTAGGGATTCCAGTTTTGTTCTGGGAGTCATAACATCAGCAGCCACCAACTGTGAAAGGGCTAGTGTCTTGGTAATCAAGTCAGCGTGTCTCTGATCCATGGCACCGAGGCTCGCCGATCTTTGGACCAGTGAAGATAACTCCTCGGCAGTTCTAGATGAAGACAACTCTTCCTTGGGTTCAATTCCCATGGTTCGAACCATGGCGTTACCCGTGGTGTTGAGTAGCCAAACCAACCAGCCAAAAATCCAAGTAAAGACCAACTGCAACCTGACCACAGCTTTATTGACTTGAAGTGGAAGAGTAAGGGCTAGCTTTTTAGGGATTAGTTCACCCACCAGGGTGGAGAATATGGTGGCAAGAATCAGGGCAATGGTGAGGGCAGTTGCCGAAATTGCGGTTTCGCTCAACCCTAGGAAAGTAAGTTGCGGTTCCAAAAGGACAGCGAGTGAAGGCTCGGCCAAGAAGCCGGTGAGCATCGTGGTTATGGTGATACCCAACTGAGCGCTGGATAGATGGGTGCTGGTTCGCTTTAGAGCCTTGATGCTCGGCGCAAGACCCTTTTCTCCCCTATCTGAGCGAGCCTCAAGGTCAGTTCTTTCCAGGTTAATCATGGAGAACTCACTGGCAACGAAAATGCCGGTACCGAGGGTTAGTAGGACACCGAGAGCTAGCAAGAACCATTCGTTCATTGCTTTAGCACCTTCGGGTCGGGATGATCAGGATCCATAAGTGATTTTAAGCATACCTGAACGGCCCTGAACCCCTACCTTAAGGGGGATAAAGTCTTGTCTGGGATTAGCAGGTAGGCTTGATTAGCAGTAATTTAGCGAAAAGTATGAGGTGAGCAGTTGTCCAACGACAACCAACAATCTGACCAGGAATTCGGCCAAAATCAGTGGCTGGTAGAAGAAATGTATGCCCAGTGGCTTACAAATCCAGACTCGGTTGATAAAGAGTGGCTACCTATCCTCGAACGTTTTCACCAGAGCAAGGGCGGACAAGTTACCCCAGCTGCACCGGTTGAGCGAACACCAACCGGATCGGTTCCGTTGGTTGCTAAGACCACAAAAATCGAACCTCAGCCAACTCCAATCCCAGCCCAACCGGTGGCTGCTCCGATCAGTGAAGATGTTGCATCCGAGAACCAGGTGAATATCCTCAAGGGAATGTCCAAGACCCTGGCCGCCAACATGGATGCCTCGCTAACCATTCCAACTGCAACCAGTGTTAGAGCAATACCTGCAAAACTTCTGATTGATAACCGCATCGTAATCAACTCGCATCTAACCAGAACCCGCGGTGGCAAGGTTTCCTTCACCCACATAATCGGCTATGCAATTATCCGAGCTCTCAAAGAGTTTCCTTCGCAGAATGTTTACTACGAGGAAGTCGACGGGAAGCCAGCTTCAATCACTCCGGCAAACATCAACTTCGGTTTAGCAATCGATATTCCTAAGCCCGATGGCACGAGAGCACTTCTTGTCCCCAACATCAAGAAAGCTCAACGACTCAACTTTGCTGAATATCTAACCGCTTATGAAGATCTGGTTAAGCGAGCAAGAGATAACAAACTAACCGCTGAAGACTTTGCTGGAACAACAGCATCGCTGACCAACCCAGGCGGTATCGGCACGGTTCACTCTGTCCCAAGGCTGACCAAGGGGCAGGGTTGCATCATCGGTGCTGGTGCTCTGGATTACCCAGCCGAGTTCCAAGGCATGAGTGAAGACCACCTGGCCAAACTTGGTGTCAGCAAAGTTATTACCCTGACCTCGACCTATGACCACAGAGTCATTCAAGGTGCCGGCTCTGGAGAATTCCTTCGCATCATCCACGAACTTCTTCTCGGTGAGCGCGGCTTCTATGATGAAATCTTCGCCGACCTGCGTATCCCCTACGTTCCAATCAGATGGTCAACCGATGTGGAGGACAAAGATGAGCGCAGCAAAGAAACCAGAGTTCAGGAGCTAATCAACGCTTACCGGGTTCGCGGTCACCTGATGGCTGACATTGATCCACTCGAATATAAGCAGCGCTCTCACCCAGACCTCGATGTTCTTACCCACGGCCTGAGCCTGTGGGATCTAGACAGGACTGTGAAGACCGGTGGCTTTGGTGGCAAGCCAAAGATGGAACTTCGTGATGTTCTGAAGATTTTGCGTGACAGCTACTGCCGCACAGTCGGTGTTGAATACATGCACATTCACTCCCCCGAGGAGAGAAAGTGGATGCAGGAACAGCTCGAGCGCCCTTATGAAAAGCCAAGCAAGGCTCAGCAGTTTAGAATCCTTGAGAAATTAAACGAAGCTGAAGCTTTCGAAACCTTCCTGCAAACCAAGTTCGTGGGTCAGAAGCGTTTCTCTCTGGAAGGTGGCGAATCAACCATCGCCGCCCTAGATGCCATTTTGCAGAGCGCTGCCGATGCAAACCTTGATGAGGTAGCCATCGGTATGGCTCACCGCGGAAGACTAAACGTACTTACCAACATTGCTGGTAAAACTTACGGTCAGGTATTCAAAGAGTTTGAGGGAAACACTGACACCTCAACGGTGCAGGGTTCAGGAGATGTGAAGTATCACTTAGGAACCTCTGGAGTGTTTACCTCAGCAACCGGTAAAACCACAAAGGTTTATCTAGCTGCTAACCCTTCTCACCTGGAAGCGGTAAACCCAGTTCTCGAAGGTATCGTTCGAGCAAAACTTGATCGAATTGGAAAATCTCCTGAAGAAAATCCAGTGTTACCGATTCTGATTCACGGTGACGCTGCTTTTGCCGGTCAAGGTGTTGTTCCAGAAACTCTCAACATGATGAGCCTTCGCGGTTACCGCACCGGCGGTACTGTCCACATCGTGATTAACAACCAGGTCGGTTTCACCACCCCACCATCCATGTCGCGCTCAACCGTTTATGCCACCGACATTGCCAAGAGCATTCAGGTGCCAATATTCCACGTCAACGGTGATGACCCTGAAGCGGTTGCTCGAGTCTCCCAATTAGCTTTTGAGTACCGTCAGAAGTTCAACAAGGATGCAGTTATCGACCTGGTTTGCTACCGTCGTCGCGGTCACAACGAGGGCGATGACCCTTCGATGACTCAGCCACTGATGTATTCGTTGATTGAAGCCAAGCGCTCGGTAAGAACTCTTTACCTGGAGTCCCTAGTTGGTCGAGGTGACATAACTCGCGAAGAATTTGAACAGTCAAATGCTGACTTCCAATCAAGGCTGGAAAATGCCTTCGTTGAAGTCCACGAAGCGACCTCCGCTCCAGCAGCAATCACCCCTAAGCCGGTTGGTATCGGAACAACCGCCAGCGATAAAGCCCAAATCTCTCATGAGACCAAGATCTCCAAAGAGGTTGTTGAGCTGATCGGTAATGCACACAGCAACCTACCGCCTAACTTCAACGTCCACCCTAAGCTGCAGCAACTATTGGCTAAGCGAGTTGAGATGAGTCGCGAAGGCGGCATCGACTGGGGCTTCGGCGAGCTAATAGCTTTCGGTTCGCTCTTGGTTGAAGGGGTCAACATCCGGATGGCGGGTCAAGACTCTAGACGTGGAACTTTCGTTCAGCGTCACGCTGTCTTCCACGACAAGGTAAATGGCCAGGAGTGGCTACCACTTAGAAACCTAACTGCGGACCAGTCCAAGTTCTACATCTATGACTCACTGCTAAGCGAATACGCTGCCATGGGTTTTGAGTATGGTTACTCAGTTGAGCGTGAAGACTCTCTCGTACTGTGGGAAGCGCAGTTCGGTGACTTTGCCAACGGAGCTCAAACCATTCTCGATGAATTCATCTCTTCTTCAGAACAGAAGTGGGGTCAGTACTCTTCCCTAGTGCTACTGCTGCCACATGGTTACGAAGGACAAGGGCCAGATCACTCTTCAGCTCGTATCGAAAGATATTTGCAGTTGTGTGCTGAGAACAACATGACGGTTGCCCAACCTTCAACTCCAGCCAACCACTTCCACTTGCTGCGACGCCAGGCCTACTCAAGGCCTAGACGACCGCTAGTTGTCTTCACGCCAAAGTCCATGTTGCGTTTGAAAGCTGCATCATCAAACGTTGAAGACTTCACCACCGGTTCATTCAAGCCGGTTATTGACGATGAGCGCGGATTGAACAAGGCCAACGTCAAGAAGGTTATTCTTTGCTCGGGCAAGATCTACTGGGATCTGTTGGCTGAGGCTGAAAAGCGTAACGACCAAACCACGGCCATTGTTCGCATTGAGCAGCTCTACCCAACTCCGGTTGATGAGATTAAGGCAACCTTCGCCAGTTATCCAAACGCTGAGTTGGTTTGGGTTCAGGATGAACCAGCCAACCAAGGTCCTTGGACATACATCGGTCTATTCCTGCCGAAATACATGAACGGACTGGTCCCTAGATTGGTCTCCCGTCCAGCCAGTGCATCACCGGCAACCGGCTCGGCTAAGCGCCACGCGGTCGAGCAAGCTGACCTGGTTGAAAGAGCGTTCGCCTAAACCATGACTGATCCGCTACGCAATATTCGAATCGTCATCATCGGTGACGACTTGGTTAGTGCTGGCGGTGATCCCAAAGGTATGGGTTGGGTTGGCAGAGTGGTTGCTAAAACCCAGAGCGATTACCCAAAGGTAGATTTTTACCCTCTGGCTACCCCTGAGATTAGTTCAGCCGGAATGAGTGAAGTTTGGCTGGAAGAAGCCGGGCGAAGGTTCTCGGCTGACACGGATAACCGACTGGTTATCTGCCTGAATGCAAATGACATAAATTCAGGAATCTCAATGTCTAGATCAAGACTCAACCTAGCGAATATTTTAGATACCGCTGCCAGCAAAGGTGTCCAATGCTTTGTAGTGTCACCGATTCCGAGTCGAAACCCTCAGTTGAACTACGACATTGAACACCTTGCCGCAGGTTTTGAAGATGTTGCAGCTAGAAGATCGCTACCATTTGTTGATGCCTTTAGACCTCTGGTTGATCATCAGGGCTTCAATGATGAGTTGCGTAACTCTAATTTTGGTCAGCCCGGTCAACTGGGACACGGTCTTATAGCTTGGTTAGTGCTGAACCAGGGTTGGTACCGCTGGCTTGGATTGCCGGAGCAAGAGATTTAGTTCTCTGGCTCACTCTCTATTCGCAACCTGACTCGATTAACTATCTCTTGTGTGCTCTCTTGATTCCAGCTCGAGGAGATAATCAAAGTTGAGATCTGAGCTTCGGTTGAATAGTGACTTAGACAGTCGCCGCAACCTCCCAGATGTTCCTTGACTAGGTTTCTCTTTTCGCCGTCGAGTTCTTTGTGAAGATAGTCAGTGACCATCTCTTGAACTTCCATACAACTGAAGGTTGCCATTTACTTTTTCCCTTTACTTTTCTTCGTCTTCAAACTTGTAACCGCGTTCGATAAGCCAGTCCCTAAGGTCACGCTTGGCGCGGTGAATTCTGGTGCCAACTGTGCTGGCGTTCATGCCGAGAATTTCGGCGATTTCTTTGTATGAGTAGCCCTGGAGGTTTAGCTTCAATGGCTCAGCGAAATCCTGATCGATTTCGTTTAGACCCTCAGCTACCTCGTTTTGGCTAGAGCCACCGAAGAATTCGTCTTCGGCTGACTTAACAGTCAGGTTGCCATCGTTGAGGTTTTCGATGATGTCAAACTCATCTTCATCCCCAAACTTCTGGACGTTATTTACCTGCTGGTTTTGCTCTTTGATTGTTTCGTTGAACAGGTCAATGGCGGTGGTCTCAACAATTTGACCCAACCAACCCTTCATGCCGTAACCGAGGTCGGTGTATTTGTCGATCCGGCGCATGGCCTTCTCTAGAACGCGGGAGAAAAGCTCATCGCCCTCTTTCCAGTTCTTGTAGCGACACTTTGCACGAAGCCAAACTGCAAGTGATTCAAGCTCGGCGAATTTTGCGTCACGCTCAGGGTTACTGGTCATAGATTGGGTTTCTGCACTCTCTCTAGATTTTGATCTGGCTGATTTTGGTGCTGTTTCGGTTCCTTCTAGAACCACGGTGCTGCTTGATGTGTTTATGTTATCTGTAATAAATACCACGTCCTTTCAAGACTTGTATCCCCCAAAACTGCGTACCTGATATAAATCTGGCTTTAGAGCTGAATTATTCCCGCCAAAGGCAAGAAAAATGCGCCAGATAAGATAGTTAACCTATGAAGAACAAGGATTATTCCCCCGTCGAGGGCAGGAGTTGGTTAGCTCCTACCGCCGTCAACGGCATCTCGGGAACAGTCCGGTTACCAGGCTCAAAATCGCTTTCAAACCGGGAACTTGTTCTGTCCGCTCTCGCAACCAGCGAATCAGAATTACCCGACCTTTTGGACTCTAGAGATACCTTTCTGATGATCCGGGCCCTAGAAACTCTAGGAACCCAGATCACGCAACAGAAAGGGATTGCTGCGACCTCTATTATCCCCGCAACCACTGACATTGCACTTTCTGCAGAAATCGACTGCGGCCTAGCAGGGACAGTTATGCGCTTTATGCCTCCGGTGGCTTCACTATTCAAGGGTGATTTCACCTTTGTTGGGGATGAATTAGCTTCAAAGCGACCAATGGCGGCGACAATCGCTTCACTTCGAGGCTTAGGTATAGAGGTAGACGATGGTGACGGACATTTACCTTTTACCATTCACGCCACCGGTGAGGTTGAAGGTGGGTACTTAGAAATTGATGCCAGCGAGTCATCTCAATTTGTCTCAGGCTTGCTCTTGGCTGCACCTAGGTTCAAAAACGGACTTACCCTGAAACACTTCGGCCATAACCTGCCCAGCCTTCCACATATAGAAATGACTTTGGCATGCCTACGAAATCGCGGGGTCATTGTTTCAAACCCAGAGGAAAACACCTGGGTTGTCGAACCAGGTCCCATTCAAGGTAAAAAAGTGGCTATCGAGCCCGATCTTTCCAATGCTGGCCCATTCATGGCGGCGGCCATGGTAGCTGGTGGAACTGTGAAAATTTCTGACTGGCCAACCGAGACTACTCAGGTAGGTCAACAGTTCATTGACATACTTACTGCTATGGGAGCACATATCGCGCATGATGGCATGGACCTGGTGGTTCGTTCAGGCGAAATACATGGGCTAGATATCGACATGCGCTCCTGCGGTGAACTTGTCACAGTGGTTGCGGCTTTAGCTCTGTTCGCTGATACCCCGACCACCATCACCGGTATTTCACACATTCGTGGCCACGAAAGCAATCGACTTTCCGCTCTGGTCCAAAACATTCAGAGTATCGGTGGCAATGCTAAAGAGCTGGAAGACGGACTAGCCATCTTTCCAGTTGAGCAGCTTAAATCTGGCCAGTGGGATGACTTTCAGGATCACCGAATGGCAACTGCCGGAGCGATAGTTGGGCTTAATGTTTCAGGCATAACTATCACTGATATCAATTCAGTAAATAAAACCATGCCTAACTTTGTTGAGCTTTGGGATTCACTGTTGGGAATTAGCAATTGAGTTGGCTCTACGAGCCAGAGTCAGACGGCCACGACCTGGACGAAACCGATGTTCGGGTAAGACCAAACCCTAAAGGCAATAAACCTAGAACTAAGACTCGTCCCACACACAGTGACGCACCAATTGGAATGGTGGTTCAGGTTGACCTGGGTCGCTACCTAGTGAGCCTTGACGATGGCCAAATCATCAATGCAACCTTGGGTAAAGAGCTTCGTAAGACCGGAGTGGTCGTTGGTGACCGAGTTGCCCTTGCCGGGGACTTCTCTGGAGCTGAAGGTGCGCTTGCTCTAATCGTGCGCATCGAAGAGCGAACCTCGCTGCTTCGTCGAAGTGCAGATGATAGTGACCAGGTTGAGCGAGTCCTAGTTGCCAATGCAACTCAGATGCTGATCGTTGCTGCTATTGCTAACCCAGAACCAAGAACCAGACTCATTGATAGGTATTTGGCTGCAGCCTTCGATGCTGGACTAGAGCCAGCGATAGTAATCACCAAAGTGGATCTAGAAGATCCAAGCAAACTGGTGGAGCACTTCGCTGCCCTCTCGGTGCCGGTAATTCTCAACCGTAAAGATAACCCCTCGCTCGACGAGTTAAATGCTTTCCTCAGTGGTGAACTGACCGTGGTGGTTGGGGCATCAGGGGTTGGTAAGTCCACTTTGGTAAATGCTCTGGTGCCTGATGCAGGACGATCAACCGGTGTTGTAAATACTGTTACCGGCCGTGGTCGTCACACCTCAAGCTCAGTTAGAGCACTGCAGATAGATCTCACCTCGTGGATTATCGACACCCCTGGGGTCAGATCTTTTGGCCTCGGTCACATCTCCATCAACTCTCTGCTCAGAAGTTTTGAGGACCTCTGGGAGATCGTCAAGACCTGCCCTAGAGACTGCTCTCATCTTTCCGATAGCCCCGACTGTTCGCTCGATCTAGCCAAAGAGAATAACCCTGTGGTGGCAGCTCGAGTCGATTCGCTTAGACGACTGATGAACTCACTGGGAGGCGAATAGTGAATCCAGATTTAGAACTTGCTTTAGAACTTGCTGACATCGCCGACGCTATTTCGCTTGAGCGCTTCTACGCTATGGATTTCAAGGTTGAAACAAAGCCAGATTCAACGCCAGTAACTGAATCAGATCGTGCTGTTGAGAAAGCCATCAAAGAACATCTAGCCAAAGCTCGCCCAAATGATTCCATCATCGGTGAGGAGTATGGTTCAACCGGTGAGAACCTGCACGGAGCAGGTTCAAGAACCTGGATTATCGATCCGATTGATGGAACTGCCAACTACATGCGCGGGGTACCGGTTTGGGCAACTCTGATTGCTCTAGCTATTGATGGTAAACCTGTTGTCTCAGTGGTTAGTGCTCCAGCTATGGGACGAAGATGGTGGGCAAGTCCTGAAACCGGAGCGAAGACCAGTCTGATTGATGGCAGAGTCAAAGCCCTACAGGTTTCTAAAATCTCTGACTTAGAGCATGCTTCAATGAGTTATGTGAGCTTGAAGCTTTGGGATGAAAAGGGCCAGGTTGATAATCTGCTGAATCTGGTTCGGGATGTCTGGCGAACCAGAGCCTACGGCGATTTCTGGAGTTACATGCTGCTAGCCGAAGGTGCGATAGATCTGACCTGCGAGCACGGTTTAGAAATTTACGACTGGGCCGCATTGGTCCCGATAGTGGAGCAGGCTGGTGGCAGAATCACTGAATACAGTGCAGAATTAAACCCCAAGTCATCAGCGATCATGGCGACCAACGGTCTATTGCACGAAAAAGTTAGAAAATACTTTAACTAGCCCTCTTTGAGGAACAGGAGCCCTCACCCTAACAAGTAGATTAGAGTTTGGGAGGACCAATGGCAGCAAAAACTGAGTGGGTAAAACTCCAGATTCTTTCTGGTGCTGCCGGCCTGTCATTTCTCGGCAGCGCACTGACCACATTCGCTGTGGTGCTAAGAGACAAAGACACCGCTGGTGCAGCCGGAGTCGCGTTGCTGTTTTTATGTATGTTGGTGCCATCCGTTCTGTTCTCCCCTTTTGCCGGACTCTTAGCTGATAAATACAGCACCAGAGTCTTCATGCCACCGCTACTGATCACCATGAGTTTGTGTAGTTTCAGCCTTGCCTTAGATTTACCAGCCTGGTGGGCTTTCATAGCGCTGTTCATAGGGGCAACGGCAAACACCGGGGTAAGCGCAGCGTTCAATGCCTTGATTCCATCCCTTGCCACCCGAGAGGACTTGGCTAGAGCAACCGGAATGCAAACTACCTTCACAGCTTTAGGTTCCATGATGGCTCCGGCTCTTGGTGGAATTCTGGTGGATACCACCGGCTATGTTTGGCCTTTTGTTATTGACGGAGTTTCGTTCCTAATTCTCACCTTCACCATACTTATTCTCAAGGTCAACAGAGTCCCAATGACCGAACACGAGGAGGGCTCACTCAAGGCTCTGGCAGGTGTGAAGTTTGTCTTCCAAGACAAGTTGATCCGCTCCATCGTTATTTTGATTACGGTTCTAGTCATCTCCCTCGGTGTTATCCAGGTTGGTGAGGTATTCCTACTCATAGATGAACTAGGTGCCACGCCACTTATTTACGGTTTAGTAGGTGCAATCTTTGCCTTTGGTGCAATCCTCGGTGGTCTGTTCACCACGCTCAAAAAAGTTCCGTTGCGCTACCACCTGAGAATAGTCACGGTGGCAATCCTGATGATAGTTGTTGTTGTCTTTACCATAGCTAGAGCGCACCACTGGTGGGTGGTCATGAGCTTTGGGTTCATAGGTGGTATCTGTATGTCACTGCTGAACAGTTACGGCATCGGTTTTATTCAAAACCGAACAGCAGAAAATGTTCGAGCCCGAGTTATGAGCACCTTCAATGCCCTAATCACTTTTGGTAACGTAGCTGCGACCGGTATCGCTGGAGCCAGCATCGCTATTTTTGGTGTTCGTAATGTATTCCAAGCGGCAGCAGTTATCGGTTTAGTTATCCTGCTAATCTTTGGACCGGCTGTGCTGAAAGCTGGTAAGAATTATGGTCGAGAAGAACTAGACAAGTAAATCGGCTGCTGCCTGCAGCTCAGGAGCTAGGAACCGATCCGGTCCATTTCCTGGAACAACAGTTCTTAGCTTGGCAACCATCTCCCCGGTTGCCTTAGCTGGCTTCAGCGGTGCTCGAAGATCAATACACCTGGCTGCACCAATCAGTTCAATGGCGAGGATATTCCTTAGGTTATCCACCACTCTTCTTAGCTTGCGACCTGCATGCCACCCCATAGAAACGTGGTCTTCCTGCATGGCTGATGAAGGAATTGAGTCCACACTGGCTGGGACCGATAAACGCTTAGAGTCGGAGACCAAGGCAGCTGAAGTGTATTGGGCAATCATCAGACCACTATCAACACCAGCATCGCCGGCTAGGAATGGAGCTAGCCCGTTATTGCGGTGTCTATCCAGCATGCGATCGGTTCTACGTTCCGAGATGGAACCTAGATCAGTTGCAGCAATAGCTAGGAAGTCCAAAACATAGGCAACTGGAGCACCGTGGAAGTTACCGTTTGAAGTTACCTCACCGTTTTCCAACACCACAGGGTTATCAATGGTTGCTGCTAACTCCCTAACCGCCACCTGCTTGGCGTAGGTTACGGTATCTCTAACTGCACCGGAAACCTGTGGGGCACAGCGCAAAGAATATGCATCCTGAACCTGACCATCACCGTGACGGTGAGAGGCAACAATCTCTGAGCCCTTTAGTGCTTCAAACATGTTCTTAGCTGACTGGGTTTGACCGGGGTGAGGTCTTAGTGGTTCGTGTAATTCGGCTCGCAGAACCTGATCGGTGCCAAGTAAACCTTCAATGCTCATCGCAGCGATCAGGTCGCTGTAATTGAGTAGCTTCTCCAAATCACTGATTGCCAGGATGAGCATGCCGAGCATGCCATCGGTTCCATTGATTAGAGCCAAACCTTCTTTTTCTCTTAGTTCAACCGGGTTGATGTTGTGTTTTGCTAACAGTTCAGCAACCGGATATTCAACACCATCGGGACCCAGTGCCCTACCCTCACCCATCAGCACCATGGCGCAGTGAGCAAGCGGTGCTAGATCTCCCGAGCATCCCAGTGAACCAAACTCATGAACTATAGGTGTGATACCGGCATTTAGAATCTCTGCCATGGTTTGAACCAAGATTGGTCTAGCTCCAGTTCTACCTGAAGCCAATGTCTTCAATCGAAGCGTCATCAAGG
>JAURJV010000063.1 GCA_030832065.1 Rhodoluna sp.
GCAATAGACAACGTTCCCGGCTGCAAGAAGATAGAACAGTATGAACTACCAGAAGCCTGCGTATTCCTGTTTGGTCAAGAAGGCCCTGGCCTATCCGATGAAGCCATCAAAGCCAGCGACGTAGTCCTAGAAATAACCCAGTTCGGCTCCACCAGATCCATCAATGCCTCAGCTGCAGCGGCTATAACTATGCACACTTGGGTAGTGCAACACGTGTTCGGCAACAAATAGAACGGTCTGCCTGTGTTTCCACATGGGTATGATTACTAATTAGGAGGGCCCTTATGGCTGAAAAGAAACCAAACCGCTTGAAAGAGCAATCGAAGAAAGTTGCCACTGCTGTCAAACAAAAGCGTCGTGACTGGTTAGATAGCAATTATCAAGCTAAGAGAGTCGAAGCAGTTGCGCTGCTTGAAAATATCAGGGCTAATAACCCAAAGTTTAGCCCGGCAGACGTCCTAGCTTATCTCGAGTCAAACCTAGCCAAGGCTGAGAAAAATTCAGGCTTCCATTCTTCCGAGTTCGCAACTGCCGCAGCCATGTATGTTCTGATTTCCTTTGAAGTTAGGCAATTGGATACCAGTGCCGGAACGGATCATCAGAAACTAGTTGACCTAATTACGTCAATCGATAACGGCCTAGTCAATGGAACGCGCAAAGCACTCGGTGCTGCAATCGGATTGGCATTGTTCTTTCTCCCCGCAGGTAAAGTTACCAAAGCAATATCTGCGGTTCTTGCGTTAGCGGCCAAATCAGGTTCCGCCGCAAAAAAGGCACAGGAGATTGTAAACGTTTCGAAGATTCTGATTACTAGGACCAATGAAGTACTAGGAGCAGCACCAGAGAAGTGGCATTCTGACCGCCCAAAGGCTGGACTCTTCAAGCGGCTAGTAGCAGCATTCCGAAACAAGCCCTAACGCGGTTTTTTACAGGAAAATCGAAGGCAGACACCCTTCGCCATTAGCCGTCTCGGAGGCGCGCAAAGATACTCCAACACGTCTTCGGATAAACTTATTCCGTGCCTTTTGGCCCGATGTCCCCTTGTCAAGAAACGAGAATTCCATGCCTGCTTTCGTGATCGTAGGAGCTCAGTGGGGAGATGAGGGCAAGGGTAAAGCTACTGACCTGTTGGCAGAACATATTGAATATGTTGTGAAATTCAATGGTGGTAACAATGCAGGTCACACAGTAGTTATCGGTGATGAGAAATATGCACTCCACCTACTACCGTCAGGCATTTTGACTCCTGGCGTTATTCCAGTTATTGGTAACGGTGTAGTAATTGATCTCCAAGTATTGTTTGAAGAGCTTGATGCTCTAAATGCTCGTGGCATTGATACCAGTCGCTTGCGTATTTCAGCTAACGCCCATGTCATTACGCCTTATCACGTTTCTCTTGATAAGACCGCTGAGAGATTCTTAGGTAAGCGTGCAATTGGAACTACTGGTCGAGGTATTGGACCAACATATGCTGACAAGATCAACCGTGTTGGCATTCGTATTCAAGATTTGTTCGATGAGTCTATTCTTCGCCAAAAAGTTGAAGGGGCACTGGTTCAGAAGAACCAGCTCCTAACCAAGGTTTATAACCGTTCTGCAATTCGTGTAGAAGAAGTTGTCAGCGAACTCTTGAGTTACACAGATCGACTACGTCCATACGTTGCAGACACCGCATTAGAACTACACCAGGCAATTGAAGCTGGTAAGAACGTACTCTTTGAAGGTGGTCAGGCAACCATGCTTGACGTCGATCACGGAACCTATCCTTTCGTAACCTCATCAAACGCAACTGCTGGTGGAGCTGCAACCGGATCGGGTATTGGTCCTGGTCACTTCCAGAACGTCATAGGAATTGTTAAGGCATACACCACTCGCGTTGGTGCAGGACCTTTCCCAACAGAGCTCTTTGATGAGTGGGGTGAACTACTTCGCAAGACTGGGCACGAATATGGAACAACGACTGGACGCCCACGTCGCTGCGGTTGGTATGACGCCCCGATTGCTCGCTACTCAGCACGCATTAACGGTCTAACTGATTTTGTATTAACCAAGCTCGATGTTCTAACCGGAATCAAAGAGATACCTGTTTGTGTTGCCTATGAAGTAGATGGCAAGAGAGTGGAAGAAGTTCCTGTTTCCCAGTCAGACTTCCACCACGCGATACCAATCTATGAGAACTTCCCAGGTTGGGAAGAAGACATCACCGGGTGCAGGAAATTCGAGGATCTACCGAAGAATGCCCAGGACTATGTCAGAGCTCTCGAGAAGATGAGCAAATGTCGCATTTCTGCTATCGGTGTTGGGCCAGCTAGAGATGCAACTATCGTGCTGCATGACATGCTCGGCTAGCGATTGCAGGTCGTGTTTTTGATTTCCTTGTCTGAGATGAAGTAATCAACCAGAATCCGGTTTAAACAGCTGTTGTTGTAATAGGCAGCAGGGGCATGGACTGAATCATTGACCGATATGAGTGGCGACTTCAGCAGTTCAGCTGTTTCCTTACTGAAGGCGTAAGGCGTCACAGATTCATTGATTGAACCGATAACTAAAAGCTCTTTACCGGACTTATTCTCTCTGGCCAGCGGTTCGGTTGCCGGGTCAGGAATCTGATCATCGGCCAGGGCGATTTCCACCCAATCTTTAATCTTTGACGGCTTGAAGTTGATGTAGCCGCTGGAGTCCATTGAAAGCTTGGTTGATCTAGGCGCTAACTTTAGTGTTTGCTGGTAAAACTCTCGCTGCTCTTCTTCGGTTAGTTCTGCTGGCGCATAGTCAAGCGAATTGACAATCTCCATTACTTCATACCGATTGCTTCTAATGATTTCCTTAGAATCAAGTGAAGAGCCACCTTCAAGTGCAGAAGGGTCGTATCCGTCCATAACCAGGCCGTACCACTCGAAAATCCTGTTGCTTCGGTTTGCTTCAAGGGCATCCATGGCTGAAATGAAATCACGTTTCGCTTGCTCTTCGGGCAAGTAGTTCAAAGCAAATAGACCTTTTCTAAACAGCGACTCCGGACTAATCATGAAGCTTGGCTGTTCTTTGCTCGGGTAGATACCATTGTCCCCAACCAACTTGTCATCGTCAGCAAGCTGCTTAAATTTAAGAAGTTTTTGAAAAGCTGCCTCAGTTGAAATTCCCTTTTGATCCGCATAAGCATCAAGCAGCATGTTTAGTTTTGCTTCTTGGGATTTCACGTTCTCTAATCCGGCAGCGAATATGTCGGAATCGCTTGAGGTCGGGCTGTCTAGGACAATCTTTCCAACATTTTCTGGGTATCTAGAAACATAGAGTGAAGCAATAGTTGTTCCGTAGGATGAACCGATGAAGTTGAGCGGTTCATCATCGAGCAGTACTGAGCGCATCAATTCCAAGTCGCTAACCACATTTTCGGTTGACATCGTCCACCAATCAGGGTTTCGCTCAGCACAGTCCGCATAGTATTCGTTGAGGATGTCTTCATTGAGCTTCTCTTCCGCTTCATTTGCCGGTGAACCTTCACCATCAAAGTAGCTTTCGAAATCTAGGCGATCAGAACACTTAATCGAGGTGCCATCACTGAATTTTGAAAACCCGACACCCCTTGGATCAAACCCGATGATGTCATAGTGCTTTAGCAGCTCCTTTGGGAATTCAGAGAAAACTAACTGCTCAATACCTGAAGCACCTGGGCCACCTGGATTGATAAAGATAGTTCCCATGTAATCAGATTCTGTTGCGTAACCGATTCTCATCAACGCGATAGAGTATTCCTTCGTGCTAGCTCCTCCGGAGTAGCTTGCGGGCACAAGAACCTTGGTGCAGTCAGTGTTGGGAGCGTTTGCAAAAGCTTTGCTCTGGGTTATCCCTCGGCCATACGCCGAGTTGCAGCCACCCCACTCGATGGTTTGACTTTGGTAGCTGGCTAGATCTTTGGCTGCCTGAGGCTCACCGCCAGAGCAAGCGGTAAGTGCTAGTCCAGTAATTAGGAGGACGACACTTGTGTTGACGAGTTTTCTTAGATTCATCTCTACCCCCGAGTTGCTAAAGCGTGCTAAAAGTCTATCTAGCGTTCCTCGTCCTCGTTGTCAAAGACCTGATTCTGAATAGTTCTTGAGTCACTGATGTCATGGGGCATGCCACTGTAATCGTGATGGTGGCGGATGTCCCCTTCATCATCGTCATTAGGAACAAGGTGAAGATTGCCAGGACCGCGACCTTTTGGTTGGCTGACCTCTCGTTTCATGAGAGTGCTAAAGAATGCAAGACCCGCTATAAACGCAAAAGCGACTATTACACCCCAGAAAATACCTGGGTGCTGAGCGAAGATCACTATGGCGAAAAGGATTGCTATAAAAGCAATAATTCCGTTGAAGAACGCACCTATCAATTTGACCCCTTATCTTTAACCAAAACTAGCTGAAACCTACGACAATTGAGACATGCAGGATCACACGATTACCGGGAGTCTGAAGACTGACCTCATCAGGGTTCACTACTACCCTGACATTCTTGACCTGCGCTACTCAGGCTACGAGCTTGAACGATTTGAGAACCTACTTCTAGCCTTAGATTCAGCTTCTTATAGGAATGCTCTAAGAGTCTCCAGCATGCTTCACAGACTCGATGCATCCCCAATCTGGAACTACGAAAGGGCTGATCAGGTAGAACTTTTGGTGCTAGATACGTTGTATGAATACGGGGTTCATAAGGTTCCGCAACTTCTAAAAAACGTTGTTGGCAGAGTCTTTGAAGAAGGAGCAAGCTCTCACCTAACAGCAGATCTAGTGAAAGTCTTCTACTGGGCTTGCCTAGCGGAAGTGGCTAGAGACTTTGCCTGGCGTGAAGAGAAGTTAGCGGAGTGGGCTGAATATTTAACTTTCCCGATGAGAGCTATTTTCAAACTATAGTCAGTCACCAGCAGTGATGTGCTTACCCTTTACTTCACCGATGCGATCCATAACTGCGAACAGCACACCGGAGACCACGAAGGTTAGGTGGATGACAATACGCCAGATGGTTCCGTCTCCGACCTTGTCTTGTTCGTGGTTGGAGAGTTCGATGAAGTCTTTGAGAAGCTCAATCACAGAAAGTGCTACGAGAGATCCGATTAGCTTGAGCTTTAGGCCACTGAAGTCAATGGTTCCCATCCAGCTTGGACGATCTGTTGACTTCTCTGCTATTTCCATCTTGCTTACGAAGTTCTCGTAGCCAGCGAATAGAACAATCAGCACTAGGTTACCTAGCAGTACTAGGTCTAGAAGCCCAAGGAGATCCAGAGTAAACAGATGGGCATCCCCATCATTCACATTCTCAATAAGTGAGACGAATTCTAGAATGTAGCGCCAGAGCAAGATAAGCAATGCTCCTACTAGTCCTATGTAGAGCGGGGCTAAAAGCCATCTTGCTCCGAAAATGAATACTTCTAGAAAGTGCTGGAATTTCTTCATAGTTGGAGTTTAGTTGAGGGGTATTTGCTAACCCTCGTCATCTTCCTGAGTGTCTGGAAGCTCGAGACTCAGGTTATAGAGCTCAGCTGGTTTTCCAGGCTTGCTGCTGTCTCGCTTACCTGAGGATTTCAGGTAGGAGGTTTGTGAAAGCATTTGTCGTCTGAATAGGTCACGATTAATTCGATCTCCGCGGCAAACTTCTTGAAAACCCTTAAGTTCGCTGAGTCTGAACTCGTAACCTAGGGGATTGATACCTAAGAATCTAAA